>CAZTKW010000014.1:0-18120 GCA_964614315.1 uncultured Pirellulales bacterium | reverse complement strand
AAATACAGAAAAATACATCTTTTTGGTCAAATTATTCTCCCCTTTCACGCTTTTTAGCCCTTTTAAGCAAGCTTTTTACAAAAAAACTGCGTCATTCCCTCCCGCCGAGTGTCCGTCATTCGTAGAGCACATCAATCCGAAAAACAATTCTTTACCAGCCAAAAATACTCGGATATATAATACTGACATATGTCAGGAAGGGTAATACTATGGCGACAGCCAACGGGCGAGAGGCTATATAATCGGCGGAGAGCAAACCGCGAATGAATAAAAAAGCACGGCGGTTTTTATGGCCGCCGTGCTTATAAAAACTCTCGGTGAAAACAGATTACTACGGCGCTGTGAAGACATACACGTGTCGCTGGTTTTCTGCGAAGTCGTCGGTGATGGTACCGCTTGAAATAGTTTCAGTTCGACTTTCGAACCAAACGTCGGCCTGGTTGGCAGTTACACTGGAAACGTTGAGTGTAACGCCATTTGAGGCCGCTCCGATATTTACGGCGATAAGATAGAGGTCGCCGTCATATTCCTTTAGAATGGTGTCAACATCAGGGTCTGAAACGGTTACTTCGAGTTCCGAGGTGTCGGCCGTAAGAGCATCACTAAGGTCTTCCAGTTCCAGTGTGATATCCACAAGTGTATCCCATGCGGTTGGGAAACCATCGGGGTCATAAGCAAACCAGAGTATGCCGTTTGAAGTGTGAGTAACGGCCCCGTATGTAGTCCCGTAAAGATAGCCTGAAGTTGGCTCATTTTCGGTGTCCCAGCCGAAACGCAGGACAGTCCATATAGGCTTGTCATCTCCTGCTGCATCGCGGAGGGCATCAATGTCATTGACTACCACTGAGACGTCCCAGTCATAGGGGTCCAGCATAGCAATATCAGTGGTATCGTTGGAATACTGATAGACATTACTGGGGGTCCATGCCATATTCAGAACTGCGGTCGGGTGGTTTGCGTCTTCAGCCTCAAGCTCATCTGTCATAAAGCGAATCTCCGGCGGGGGCACATTCCAGGCCTCGTGGTCCGGCTCGTCACAGTTGTACCAGCATAATATGGCTGGATGGTTCCTCAGAGGATGGGCCACAACATCGGCCTGTTCGGGCATGTGTCCTCTTGCTACGCCGTTGAGGCTAATCCATGTCATCAATCCATTATCCTCACAAGCGTCGAGGAATGCCAGGTCATCTGAACCCTGTACGGCTCCAATAAGATTAAAGCCTGTGTCGCCTAACTCGGAGGGTACGCCGCCGTAAATTCCAATCGGGAAGAAAGGATTGCTGTCAACATAGGTGTTCTGTCCGCTGACAGTAACAACTCTCGGAGTCATTGATGAGGCGTCATTGGAGTCGGGAGGGTTCTGGCCGTCGGACCTGCCCAGAGTAACGGCATCGAGGTAGAGTGTTCCTGTGCCGGTACTGAACAGATAGAATGTCGCTTCGGATTCGGCGGTCAGTGAGACGGTAAAGTTTTTCTCAGTCCATGTCATCGGAACCGAGAAACGGTCGCAATATCTTCCCTGTGAGAAATTAGCCGAGTCGTCTCCTTCGAAAGAATAGAAGCATTCTGCTCCTGCGTCGGTGCCTTTGACCCAGAAAGTAAGGTCATAGTTAGTCGCCTCAAGGGTCAGCACTTCCTCGGTCATGATACCGCCGCGTCCTTCATCTATGCAGATGATGCTCATCGAATAGGTTCCGGATTTTGCATTTCCCGGACCTGTTGCCGCGGAGAAGATATATTCGCCGTTGTCCCATAGTCCCCATGAACCCCAGCTCTGAAGGCCCAGCTCGAAGTCGCTGTTATCGAGGATGTTATTGGCATCTTCCATTAATGATTCACCGGGCCATGGATTTTGAAGCCAGGTGTCGCTATCGGGACCATCAGTAGCGCGAAGATTGTCGATGTAAATAGTGCTTCCGGTGGGGAGGGAAACTTCTTCTGCGAGATTAATCTGTACCAAATCCGAGCTGTCGACCAGGGTCTCTATACCGGGAATTCCATATTCCACAATTTGGAATCCGGTGTTATAGAGGTAGTACCACGAGCGGTAGCTGACCCAAGTGCTGTCCCAGAAGCGTGCGGTTGGTGTCATAGTGTCGCCTTCGACGTAAATGTCGAACTTGATTTTTCTGTTGCCGCTGACATCGAACGAAGAATTGGGGGTATAGGTTAATGTCGGTGTTACGCTACCGAAGACAGCCTTTAGGCAATAAGAACCATTTGTAATATGGTCTGTGGACAGGCTGAGCGTACCGTTTGAAGACCACTCAGCCAGTTGTGTGCTGTTTTCGATGGAAGTAATCAGCGTCGAGGTCTCTCCGCCAGTGCCGCCGGTGGTAAATTCCCAGACAACACCGGTGGTTGTTCCGAGGGCATTGATTTCGTCTATTCGCCAGTAGTACGTCGTACTTGCATCCATAACACCCGGTGGGTCGAAGACGTTGCCGGTCTGATTGCCCTGTGAAGAACCGGGGCTGGTGGTTCCGAAGTAAACATCGTGAGAAGTTGTATCCGAACCTGCAAGCCAACTCAAAGTGGCATAGACGCTTACACCCGTAGCATCGTCGCCGGGGCTTGGACTACTTGCCTGCCCCGGAGCAGCCGGTTCGCTCTCAGTGGAAAAACTCCAAACGGTGCCGGTAGTTGTTCCACCTGTACCGATTTCATCGATTCTCCAGTAATAGGTCTCGTCGTAGTCCATAGTTCCCGGGTCAAAGGTCGTAGCCGACTGGTTTTGCTGGAAGGCACCCGGGCTGGTTGTGCCGAAGTACACATCATGAGATGTCGCGAATTTTCCAGCAGACCAACTGAGGTCGGCGGTTATGCTTACATCGGTGGCACTGTTGGCCGGGTTAGGATTGGATGCCGGCTGGGGTGCTGGTTTTGCAACGGCTGTGTTGGTCGCTGCTGCTACGAGCAGAAGCAGAACAGCCGTTAAATAAAGTAGCTTCTTACACATAAGATAAGTCTCCTTAAAAAAGTGTTAATAATCTGGACTCCGCCTTTCGCTCCCTTATCAGTTCCGCTACCGAAAGGACAACAAAGTGATTTAATTCATAGAAGTCCTCCTTGAAAAAAGATGAACAATCCGTATCGCCCCTATTTATAATTACTTACCTTTGGTGCAGCATAATTGTTTAGTACAAAAATCTAAATACACAGATACCTCCCAATAAGAGGATTTAATGAGCATACAACCTGATAGCAGGATTCCCCAAAGGGTACTCCGTTACAATTTGCCCTCAAATATAATATTTGGAAACTATTTCCAATCAGCTTATTTGTCAAGTAGTTTTTTGCTCAAACTTATTTTTTTTTGAACCTCGCATAATAATATTCATATCGCTATTTGTGTGAACCGGCCAAGGCAAAGCCAAGGTGGTGAATATTGGCGTTGTCAGCCGAAGGGCAAGAGTTTATACTTTCGTGCATGTTTAAGAAGGCTCTTGGTTTTTACACAAAGTATTTTGCTGTCTGGGTGGTGCTTTCCGGGGTGGCGGCGTATTTCTGGCAAGAGCCATTTATCGCGCTGGGGGGATATAATAAACTGTTCTTTGCCCTGACGATGTTCGGTATCGGGGCGGTACTGCAAACAGAAGATTTCAAGCGGATTATAGAAAAGCCGGTCATAGTTTTAATCGGGAGCTGTGCGCAGTTTAGTATTATGCCTTTAGGTGCGTTTGTTTTAGCGAAGCTGTTCGGGCTGCCGGACGAGATAGCAGTCGGTTTGATACTGACTGGTTCGGCGCCGGGGGCGATGGCGAGCAACGTGATGAGCTATATAGCCAAGGCAGACACGGCTTACTCGGTTTCGCTGACAACGGTATCGACACTGCTTTGTCCGGTGCTGACGCCGGGATTGACGCTTGTTTTAGCGGGGGCGATGATGAAGGTTAATTTTGGGGCGATGATGCTGGACGTGATTTATATGGTTGTTGCGCCGTTATTTGTCGGGTTTGGTGCGAGGTATTTTTTCAAAGAAAAAATCGAAAAGATATCGGCGATATTCCCGGCGATATCAGTTACGTTTATAATATTTATCTGCTCATTAGTGATAGCCCGCAACAGGGACAACCTGGAGGAGTTGACATGGATTATTTTGGCTGCGGTCGTGGTGCTGAACATTTACGGGATGCTTGCCGGTTACGGGGTGGGCAGTTTGTTTCGTATGGGCAATAAAAGGCGCCGGACCCTGGCGATTGAAATTGGTATGCAAAATGCAGGACTGGGGACGGTCTTGGCGATGGAGCATTTCGGTGCAAAGGCGGCGATGCCGGCGGCGGCCTTCGTGTTTATCTGTATTATAACGGCATCTATAATGGCGGAGGTCTGGCAAAAGGCAGATAAAGAACGACAGAGGGGAGGTACGAATACCGAACAGGAAATATTGAATTAGGAAGCTTGAAAAAAAGTTGCATTTCTGCGGGAGATAAGTTACAATCCTGTCGATATTGGTTTTAGGATTTTAGAGTAGGCAGTCTTTAACCGACTGCCTTTGCTTATGTATGGTAAATATTTTCAGGAGATTTGACGATGGCTTGTAATCTGGCAATAGCGGGGGTTACCGGAGCAGTCGGTCAGGAATTTTTGAAAATTCTGGAAGAGCGTGCGTTTGCGTTTGATTCGCTGAAGATGTTAGCGAGCAGCCGTTCGGCTGGCAAGAGAATCAAATTCAAAGGCAGAGATTATACCGTCGAAGAACTGACCCCAAAGAGTTTCGATGGTGTTGATATAGCTTTGTTCAGCGCAGGCGGGACGCGAAGTAAGGAATTCGGGCCTGCAGCGGTTGAGGCGGGGACGGTGGTGGTCGATAACTCATCAGCGTTCAGGATGGAGCCGGAAGTGCCGCTGGTTATCCCGGAAATCAACCCGGAAAAAATAAAAGAGCATAAAGGCATAATCGCCAATCCGAACTGCTCGACGATTATCGGTATAGTTCCGGTGTGGCCGTTACATAAAGCGAACCATGTCAAACGAATGATTGTCAGTACGTATCAGGCGGCCAGCGGAGCGGGGCACTCGGCGATGGTGGAGCTTCAAGAGCAGACGCGTGAGATTCTCGAAGGCAAAGAGCCGATGTGCACGGCGTTTCCCTATCAAATCGCATTTAATGTTTTTAGTCATAATTCGGATCTCGATCCGAACGGTTACAACGCCGAAGAGATGAAGATGGTCCATGAGACGAGGAAGATTTTCGACTGTCCGGAGATTGCGATTACATGCACCTGTATTCGGATACCTGTTTTCAGGGCGCACTGCGAGAGCATCAATCTCGAATTCACCGACCCCATAACGCCGGGGCAGGTAAGAGACCTTTTGAGCACGGCGCCGGGCGTTTCGCTGATAGACGACAGGGACAATAACCGTTTTCCGATGCCGATTGATGCATCGGGGAAGGATGATATCTTCGTCGGTCGAATCCGTCAGGATGAGTCAATTTCCGAAAATCGCGGTATCAATATCTGGGTTGCGGGTGACCAGCTGCGCAAAGGGGCGGCATTGAACGCTGTGCAAATTGCGGAAAAGCTGCTATAATCGTCAGCGATGGCGATTCGTAATATACAATTAACAATTGCGTACGACGGCAGCGGTTATCACGGCTGGCAGATTCAGCCGGGACAAAAAACCATTCAGGGGGTTCTTGGCGAAGCAATTCAAAGCCTTACCGGCTGCGAGGTCCAGGTGACGGGCGCCAGTAGAACCGATGCCGGTGTAAGCGCGCTTGGTCAGGTGGGGGTTGTCCAAATCGATTCGCCCATACCGACGACAAATATGGCCAAAGCCATCACAGACAGGCTGCCGGATGATATTGCCGTTACAGAAGCGGTTGAAGTTGCACAAGGCTTCGACGTGATTAGTTCGGTCAAAAGCAAATTATACCGCTATACGATTTTTACAGGGCCGGTTCGGCCGGTACTGAAAATAAAACACTGCTGGAATCTGGGCAGAAAAACTGACATCACCGCTATGAATAAAGCGGCAAAAAAATTAATCGGTAAAAAGGATTTCAAATCGTTTGCATCGGCGGCGGACAAAAGAGAAACTTCGGTGCGGACAATATTTCGATGTGAGGCAAAAGCTGAAGACGAATGGGTGTATATTGATGTTGAAGGGGACGGATTTTTGTATAATATGGTCAGAAATATCGTCGGAACTCTGGTTGAAGTCGGCGTCGGCAGACTGGAACCGGAGAAGATAAAAGAGATACTCGAAGCAAAGGACCGAACAGCAGCAGGGCCAATTGCACCGCCGCAGGGATTATGTTTGATGTGGATTAAATATTGAAAATAGTACATATAATAACTCGGTTGATATTGGGCGGGGCGCAGGAGAACACGCTTATAACGTGTAGGCTGCTGGCTGAGAGAGGACACGATGTTACGCTGATTACGGGGCCGGCGTCAGGGCCGGAAGGGGAGCTTTTTAATCAAACAAGAAATCAAAAATACGAAGTAATAACAGTTGATAAACTTATCCGAGCCATCTGCCCTGTGTATGATACTTTAAGCTACCTGCAAATCAAAAAGCATCTGCAGCGATTAAAACCTGATGTCGTTCATACCCATTCGGCAAAGGCGGGGATACTGGGGAGATTCGCAGGCCATAGTTTAAAAGGCAAATGGGGAGATAAACAGCCGGTGGTGGTGCATACGATACATGGGCTTGCTTTTCATCCGTATCAAAGCGAATGGCTGAACAGGTTTTATATCGCGGTTGAGAAATCGGCGGCGAAACGGACTGATTTTTTTATAAGTGTGGCTGATGCGATGACCACACAGGCAAGGGCCGCAGATATCGGTAGAGATGAGCAGTTTGTTACGGCGTATTCGGCTATTGACGAAGACGATTTTTTAGAGCCAATCGGCGAGCAGCAGCGCAGTGAGTTTCGGCAAAAATATGGGATAGCGGAAGATGCTGTTGTGCTTGTTACTATCGCACGGCTGTTTATGCTCAAGGGGCATAAATATATTATTGAGTCGGCTAAAGAATTATCGAAACGTTTTGGAAATGCGATGTGGCTTTTCGTCGGCGACGGGAATTTAGCCGATCGTTTCAAAGAACAGGTTCAGCAATCAGGCTTAGCGGAGAAAATCAGGTTTACGGGGCTTTTGCCGCCGAGTCAAATTCCGCTTGCCATTGCCTCTTCGGATATACTCGTTCACTGTTCGCTGAGAGAGGGTCTTGCGCGTACGCTGCCGCAGGCGATGCTTTGCGGAAAGCCGGCGGTTTCCTTCGACGTTGACGGCGCAAAAGAAGTGGTAAATGAAAAAACCGGTCGGCTGATTGAGCCGGAAAACGTAGAGGAGCTGACAAAGGTTTGTGCGGAATTGATAGAGAATAAAAAATTAAGGCAAGAGCTTGGCGAAGCCGGCCGGGAATCGGTGAAAGAGAAATTCGCACCTGAAACGATGGTCGATACCATTGAAGCGGTCTATAGAAAGTTGCTGGAGTAGCCGGAATTTCGCTGCGTTTTAGAAAAAGAGGTGGATGAAACGAATATTGGTATGCTATCCATTCTTTCCCTGCTGCCCATAATCGCAGTGGCGGTGCTTCTTGTCGTTCTGCGGTGGCCGGCGAGTCGGGCGATGCCGATCTGTTATGTTTTAGCTGCGGGGCTGGCTTTGTTCGTATGGAAAGTTCCCACGGCTCAGGTCGCCGCCGCCTCGGTCAATGGGCTGGTTGTTGCGGGGACGCTGCTTTATATCATCTTCGGAGCGATTCTGCTTTTGAATACTCTGCAGGTCAGTGGCGGCCTTAGAGCCATTCGCAAAGGCTTTACCGACATTACCCCGGACCGCCGGATACAGGTGATTATTATTGCATGGCTTTTCGGCGCACTTATGGAGGCGGTTTCAGGATTCGGGACACCGGCGGCTATTTGCGTTCCGCTGCTGGTAGGTCTTGGATTTCCACCTATGGCAGCCGTAGTATCGGGGATGATTATTCAAAGTACGCCGGTATCTTTCGGAGGGGCTGGCACGCCGATTATTATTGGGGTGCATAACGGCCTTTTCGGCGAAGAGGCCGTCGCCAATTATGTATCATCGACAGGCATTAATGACTGGCATATTTTCTTAAAACTGATTGGGGCCAAAGTAGCTGTGCTTCATGCAATGGCCGGGGTATTGATTCCTTTGATACTGGTTTCGTTCCTTACCAGGTTCTACGGCAAAAACAAATCGTTTCGCGAGGGACTGCGTGTATGGAAGTTTGCTTTATTTGCCGCCCTGTCTATGATAATACCGTATGTGATAACAGCGTGCGTGCTGGGGCCGGAGTTTCCATCTCTTTTCGGGGGTATGGTTGGTCTGGCTATTGTAACCACTGCTGCTAGAAAAGGCTTTTTAATGCCGCCCAAAGACCAGTGTTGGGACTTTGATAAAAAGGAGAGTTGGGACCCGGAGTGGCTCGGCACGATTGAAATCAATATAGACAACGAAGAGAACAATAATATGCGTTTGATAAAGGCGTGGGGGCCATACCTGCTGGTGGTTTTGTTTCTTTTTCTGACCCGATGGAAAGTTTTGCCGCTGCTTAGGCTGGTTAAATCGTGGACGGTAACGTTACCGAACCTTTTCGGCACTGAAATTATCGCCAGCTTTCAGCCTCTTTATCTGCCGGGAACAATTTTCATTCTCGTTTCACTTATCACATACTTTATCCATAGAATTGACATGGCTTCTTACAGGCGTGCATGGGCAGACTCCATTAAAACCACACTGGCCGCCTCGACCGCCCTTGTCTTTACAGTTCCAATGGTACAGGTATTCATCAATTCATACGGCGGAGCGGCCAATTATCCCAAGATGCCGATAGCCTTAGCCGAGGGCGTGGCGGCGCTGGCCGGTTCGGCCTGGCCTGTCTTTGCTCCGTTTATCGGCGGGCTCGGGGCCTTTGTCGCCGGCAGTAATACCATCAGCAACATGATGTTTTCTTTGTTTCAATTTGACGTGGGTCAGCGTATCGGAGTTGACCCGACGTGGGTAGTCGCCCTGCAGGCAGTTGGAGGAGCGGCCGGAAATATGATTTGTGTTCACAACATCGTTGCAGCTTCGGCGGTTGTGGGATTGCTCGGCAAAGAAGGCCTGGTGCTTCGAAAAACGCTGCTGCCGTTTGTTTATTATTCATTGCTCGTCGGTGGCGCAGGATATTCTATTGTCTGGTTTTCACGGTATGGTGTGCTAAACGCAGGGACAATAATTGTTGTCCTAATCGCCGCAGCGGCTGTCGCGGCCATTCGCTATGGAACAATGAAGCAAAGCAATGAGAGTTTAAGATAAGGAAAACGCTTAAAGAAAGGCAGTTTATGCGAAGAAAAGAGAAGGAAATAAAAGACACGGCTGAGATTGAAGAGATACTGAACAGGGCTTTTGTGTGCAGGCTGGGTTTGTGTGACAACGGACGGCCTTACGTGGTCCCGGTTTGCTTCGGCTATGAAGATAATGCCCTGTATTTCCATTGCGCCAAAGAAGGTAAAAAGCTGGACATAATCAGAGAGAACAATAATGTTTGTTTCGAGGTCGATATAGACTGTAAGGTCATAAAGGCCGAGCAGGCCTGCAGGTTCGAGTTTAGATACAAAAGCGTTATCGGCTTCGGCAAGGCCATGCTCATAGAGGACCCTGAATTGAAACGCAGGGGACTTGATGTTATAATGCGGCAGTTTTCAGAAAGGACTTTCGAATATACGGCAGAAAACATCGAGCAACCTATGGTCATAAAGATTGAAATAGAGAGTATGACAGGGAAAATTTCGGCAGGAGAAAATACGCTATGAAAAGTTACAGAAAAGAGCTGTGGTTTGATACGCGAAGTAGGCGCCAGCTTATTAATATTACGCCGCAAATTCAGGAGTGTCTCGAAGAAAGCGGTGTCACCGAAGGTCTGCTGCTTTGTAATGCGATGCATATTACAGCTGGTGTATTTATCAATGACGATGAGTCGGGCCTGCATCAAGACTTTGAAGTGTGGCTGGAAAAGCTGGCTCCGGAAAAGCCCTACTCGCAGTATCGCCATAATGGCTACGAAGATAATGCCGACGCACATTTGAAACGGACGATAATGGGCAGGGAAGTGGTTGTGGCGGTTACAGACGGCGGGCTGGATTTCGGGCCGTGGGAGCAGATATTCTACGGAGAATTCGACGGCAAAAGAAAAAAAAGGGTGCTGGTAAAAATCATCGGAGAATAAATTCGTAATTCGCCGCTCGCATATCGTATTGCGGAAGACTTAAAAAGTTCGGACACAGAGAAAAAATGAAATAAGGATTAAGAACCGGTGGAGCTGCTGTTTTTCTTACTTGGTGTATTTGTAATATCTATCTCAGGTGCAATGATGCCCGGGCCCGTGATGGCGACTGCGATTGCGATTGGTGTGCGTAAGCGTTATGCCGGCCTGGTGCTGGCTGTGGGACATGGTATTGTTGAATTTCCATTGATATTCCTGATTATGCTGGGGCTTGACAAACTCCTTACATCAACCAGGGCACAGGTTATAATCGGCCTGGTCGGCGGGATTTTGCTGGTGGGTATGGCCATTCAGATGGCGCTTAGCTTGAAGAACAGCGAAGATGCCGAATGCACAGCATTCAAAGACAACCCGATTTTAGCCGGTATGATACTGTCGGTCAGTAATCCTTATTTTATCCTGTGGTGGGCGACCATAGGACTGGCGCTTGCAAACGAAGCGAGAGGTTTTGGAATCTGGGCCTTTGTATTATTCGCCTTTGTTCACTGGTTTTGTGATTGTGTTTGCCTTGGCGCTTTGGCGTGGACAAGCTTCAAAGGCACCAAATGGCTCGGAACAAGGGGCCGCCGAATCGTTATGCTCATCTGCTCCGGGGCGGTTGCCCTCTTTGGCCTGTTCTTTATCTACAAATCTGCGTCCACTTTGCTCAACATTGTTTCCAGTGCAAAATAACCGCCCATCGCTCCAAAAGCATAAAACCGATAGTGTGTTTACGGCTTTAGGCGCTTATTATTTAAATAGTCCCTCAAAAACCTTTTTCAACTGAGTCTCCACCTCTTTTTCCAGCACATTTTCGAGCAGTTTGGCTGTGTCAAGTTCAGGTTTGTCCAAAGTCCCTCTAAGCGACAGCGATATTCTTTCGCCGACAGTTTCTTTATCAACCCTTACAGTTCTGCCTTTTAGAGTATAAGGTAAAGTTACAGTCATATTCAAACTTTTATTCAGGCCGACAGCTCCTTTGAAGTTAATCGGATTGTTGCCTACGTCCATTTGCATATCGTCATATCGCAAAAAACCATCCTGCAGAACGAATCTTGTAGGATGGATAGTAATATATTGTCCCCCTGTGCCTGAACCTATTAACGAAAAAATCTGTCCAAGCAGGTCCGAGGCCTGCAGCCGCAGATTATTCACTGAGATAGTGCCAATCACCTCAATTTCATTGTTGTCGGCGCCGGCCAGTGGTATGGCAAGTTTTTCACAGGCGAAGTTGGCTATTCCGGTGACATTAACGGCGTTGGCAAAGACGGGATTGACATACATCAAAAGCTGCTTTGTTGTCTGGTCGTTGATTTGTATGTCCTTGACTATTTCAATTGGCCCGGGTGTTTCTAACAGTGTCGGCTTTTGGTTAAAATCCGCCTGGGCCGCAAAATTTAATTGACCGTTATTTACCGTTGTCGAAAACGGCGCTATTTTCAGCAGGCCTTTTTGAACCTGAATGTCAACTTCGGTGGGGCCGAAATCAAGCCCCATATAACCGGCCTTTTCAAAGCCCAAATTGGCTTTCCCATTAAGATTGGCAAGCAGCTTATCGGTTTGTCCTGTCGGGTATTGCGCAGCAAACTCGATTTTGTGCTGCCTTTTACCGGCCATTTCAAGACCTTCCGGTAAAAATTGCGAAAAGATATCACCCACAGCCGCTAAACTATATTCAAGGTCCGCCTGACCCTGCAAATTAGTGTTGTTACCATTTACGGTTTGCTCAAAATTCCCTTTGATTTTGATTTCAGGGCCGGTCAGTAAAAGCTCGCGGATGGTCCAGCTTGCTTCGGTAGGATTGTAATCGCCGTCAAAGACAAACAAAACCTCTTTCTGAAAGAAAGGCTCCTGCTGCGGCGAGAGAAGTTTTAGATTCTTAATTTTTGTCGATTCGGTTCTGAAGGTATAGCTGTCTTTTTCGGAACTGATGGAAAACTGAGATTCGGCCGCTCCGCTGATTTCCATATCCTGTGGGAAGGAAGCAAACAGAACCATAAAAGGCTGTAGTTTTTTCAGGTCAATGCCGCTTGCAGTAGCAGCCACTTTCATTGGTTGTGCGGCGCTGTCACCGAGCCCGATGACCGTATCACTTAAGGTCACCTCTCCCAGAGTCGCATTTGCCTTGAAAGAATCAATATTGAGCAGATTGTTTGAAGGCTCGATATCGATGGCGAAAGTTATATCGGCCCTCGGCTCTGAAGCGCTTGCCCCTTCCGGCGAACTTAACCGAAGGTTTGTAATTTCAGATGAGCCCAAAGCGCTAATTTTATCTTTTAAACTGGAGATTTGCCCCTTGCTGAAAAACTCACCGGCCATCTGGTATTCGCCGATTTGCACAAATTGCCCCAACTCAGATTGTAGTTTTTCCAGGTTCACCTGCGCATTATATTCGAGCAGTTCACCGGTGCCGTTACAACTGATTTTGGCGAATGAGGCCGAGAGGTCTAACTTGTTATATTTTATCCCGCCCTTATCAGATGTTATCTCGACCTGTACCTTTACAGGCTCAGCCAGAGCAATCGTCCTGTCGCCAACCGTCCCTTCCAATCCGGCAAGTTCGGCCCGGCCGGCAATGGCTCTTTGCCCTTCCTGAATGAACGTTTCAATATTGCCGTTTAACCTACCTGAAGTCACCTTCATCCCTTCTTTTAATCCCAACGTCTGCGGCATCAAGGAAGCCGCCTTAACAAGGTCGCAATCGAAATCAGCCTTGAGGCTGTGCGGTGAATCAGATTTTAGAAATTCTTCCATTGAGCTGTATGTTTTTGGAACCGTGCCGTTGGCATTGACGTTCAGCCAGTCGGTCTTGATATTTAAGTTTTCAATCTGGACCATATCCCGGCTGCTTTGAACCTTAGCCGTACCGGAGAGAACTTTGGTTTGGAATCTGTCGGTTTTTAATTGACCGCCGGTTACATCCAGGTCTTCACCTTTTATAGTTGCTGTTACGTCTTCGAACAGGCCGTCTTTAATCCGGCTCTTCACGTCGGCCGAAACTGTGCCTTTGGCCTGAATATCAACTCCGGCTAATTTGAAGATTGGCCCTAAAGAACCCAGGTTAAGGCCATTGACCTCAATGGTTAAATCACCAGTGGTTCCTTTCAGATTCCAGCCGGTTTTTTTCTGTGGTGTAACTTGGGCCTCCGCATGAATCTTCGATTCTTCCGCCTGCTCGGCCACATCCATATCTAAATCGAAATCAGTTTGCTGTCCCGGCGGGCGTAAATTCAGATGAGAGTTTATCCTCTCAAGACGGGCCGCACCGCTCTGAGGGTCGGTTACTTCAAAGCTGCCGTTATTGACTGTAAGGTCAATTCTCTTAATAGGTAAAGAAGTCGTTTGTCTTTTCTCAATATTACTTAGAAAAATCGCAGGCGCTGCCCTGCCGGTGTAAGCATCCGCGACAGTCGGCAAACTCCGCTTTTCACGGTAAATGCCGCGAGAGTAAATCCCTGAAAATTCACCTTTGGCCAGTTGCTGCCCGGGTTCCTTGAGGTCTATATGAACTCTCGGCTCATCAATTATTGTCTCTTCAAAAGACAAGGCTCCGGTTAAAAACGACAAGTAGTGTGGTTTTGTTGTGATTTTTTTAATCTTTATCGAGGTTTGACCCGCATCGTCATCGAAGCTGAACTCTGTAATCTTTACTCCTTTGAACCAACTCATCGAAAGAGCGCCAAAATCGGTCCGGCCGTCAATGGAATCGTTGATTTTTGAAAGGATTAACCTGTGGCCTTTACCTGAAGAGACAAAGACAGGTGTAAGAAAAAATACCAGCAAAATCAAAATCACTAAAAAGGCCAGTGATAGTGTGAGTCTCTTTCTTATGGCCTTTCCGCCGGCTTTAGTTTTGGCCTCTTTGTTAGTTTGCATAACCTTGGCCCCCTAAAAAATCTGCGTAAATCACGTACCAAACCTCTGCTTTTATCTAACGCCTTTATAAAAATCAGTCCAGCATTACTTCTTCAGACTTATGTTTGACTATTGAGTCAATTTTGTCGGTGTGTTCTTTGATAATGTCGTCTATTTGTTTTTTGCCTTTTTCGAGGTCGTCTTCAGTTATATTTTTGTCCTTCTCCTGTTTCTCGAGAACTTTGTTGGCATCTCTGCGAATGTTACGGATACTGACTTTTGTCTGTTCTCCGAGTTGTTTGACCTGGCCGACAAGTTGTTTTCTTCTTTCCTCGCTCAGCGGCGGAATGTCGAGCCTGATGAGTTTTCCATCCACAATCGGAGCGATGCTCAGGTCGCTGTTTTTAATAGCTTTTTCGATTTCTTTTATCGAGCTTGGGTCGAATGGTTTAATCACAATCTTATCGGCTTGCGGCGTTGCCAATGTGGCCATCTGCTTCAGCGGAGTAGGCGTTCCATAATAATCGGCTCTTAAGTTCTCAACCAGGCCCGTAGAAGCCATTCCAGTCCGAATGGACTTCAATTCATCATGGAAAAATTCAACCGCTTTTCTCATCTTGTCTTCGTGTTCTGATATGATTCTTTTGCTGGGCATTTAAGACCTCCGTAACTCAGGTGCTTTTAAGATTCTTCACCGGTGTCGCCGCCGTAAATTAATGTGCCGACCTGCTCGCCGCAGATGGCTTTTGTAATGTTGCCTTCTTTGAAAATATTCAAAACAATAATCCCAATATTGTTGTCTCGACAAAGACTTATAGCCGAATGGTCCATTATTCTGAGGTTCTTGTTTAACACATCGCTGTAAGACAATCTTTCAAATAGCTTTGCATCCGAATCTTTCTTCGGGTCAGCGCTGTAAACACCGGCAACCTTTGTGGCCTTTATCAGCAGTTCTATGTCCAGTTCCGAAGCCCTCAAAGCCGCACAAGTATCGGTAGTGAAAAAAGGGTTTCCTGTTCCGCCGGCCAATATGACCACCCTGCCGCGCTCAAGGTGCCTCAATGCTCTTCTGCGGATGAATTTCTCACATATTGCAGAGACCTCAATTGCACTTAACACCCTTGTCGGCTGACCGAACTTTTCAAGAGTCTCCTGCAGCGCACAGGCGTTGATAATAGTGGCAAGCATCCCCATATAGTCGGCTGTGTTTCGGGGAATATTACTGACCTGGGAAAAACTTTCGCCCCTGAGGAAATTCCCTGCCCCGACGACGACCGAGACCTGAGGACCTAGTTTTGAAATTTCTGCTATTCTTCGTGCAATCGACTCGAGGGCCGAGCCGTCAATTCCGAATCCCCCCGGCTCACAGAAACTTTCACCGGAAAGCTTTAATAACACGCGCTTGTATTTGATATCCGCCATTGGTTTTCACCGTAAGGGATATAACAATTTTTTATCCGACTGCAAACCTTACGAATCTTTTTATTTTTGCCTCGCCGCCGGCCTGTTTCCCGGCCTGCTCTATTACTTCGCCCACTGTTTTACTGTCGTCTTTCACAAAAGCCTGTTCGAGAAGACATTTCTCAGCAAAGAATTTTTTTAACTTGCCTTCCACGATTTTTTCTATGATGTTTTCCGGTTTATTTTTTACCTGCTCGGCGAAAATTGCTTTTTCACGCTCGATTGTCTCGGTGCTGATTCCATCTTTGTCCAGCGAAAGAGGATTTATAGCCGTAATATGCATCGCCACATCCCCTGCCGTCACTTTCAGCGACGCGGCCTGTGCCGTCTTCTCATCGCTGGTCTCGATTTGCACCATTGTCCCCACTTTGCCGTTGAAGTGAATATATGTTGTTATAAGACCAGGGCCGTCGAGTGTGTACTTCGCAAAATCTCCCACCTCCGTTTTCTCGCCGGTCTTGCTCACCAGTTCTGCTAAACAATCCGAAAAACTCTTCCCCCCAAGGGAACTCTCAATGAGCTTCTCTGCGTCTTCCTCGTCAGGACAGGCCAGAGCATAATCGGCCAGTCCTTCTGCTGCTGCCGTAAAATCTTTGCTCTTGGCTACAAAATCGGTTTCGCAGCAAAGCGTCGCCAACACTGCTGTTTTGCCGCCTTCAGAACTTTTGCCAACAACAAGACCCTCCGTAGTTTCTCGTCCCGCTCGCTTGGCTAAGGTGGCGAGCCCCTTTTTCCTCAATATTTCAATTGCCTTCTCGACATCCCCGCCGGCCTCGGAAAGCGCCTTTTTACAATCCATCATCCCCTGTCCGCTTATTTTTCGCAGTTTCATGACCATTGCTGCTGAAATTTCCGCCATCTTAAAACTCCTGTACTCCTAATTATCTGTCTTACAAATAAACTCGTTTCCTGCTTCTGGCTCCATATTCTTTGCACGTGAAAAATGACTTTTAACCATTATTTCAGGAATCCTTTTTGGCTTGCTCCGCTTGTTGCTCCTGTGCAATTGTATCGACCGCCTTGACCGCCTCGGAGGCAGGTTCTCTTGCAGCATCTTCCACAGAATCCGGTTGCTGGGGCGCTTCGGCTGAACTTGTTCGGGAACCTTTTTCAGGTTCCGCTGCACCTGGCTTTTGAGTGTCTTTCGCCTCTGCAGGTTCTACCTTTTCAGCAGGACTCGCTTCCTCTGTCTTTTCGGTTTGCTCAACCTTTTGCTGCTCACCTTCAACGGCAGCGACTGCTTTGGTCTCCCCGGAACCGGCGCTGGCTAAGGCACGTCTCGAGCGCACCCGCTTGGGGCGCTGTGGCGCCGGCTTATGAGCGGCTACAATCGTTTTGCCAATCGATACTGCATCGGCCAATTCGTTAAGTATCAAACCAATAGCCCTGATTGAATCATCGTTTGCCGGAACAGCAACATCTACAGTATCAGGGTCAGAATCTGTATCGATAATCCCGACCGTGGAAATACCAAGTTTCTTCGCCTCAGCCAAAGCCAGATACTCCTTTTTAACGTCAACGACGACAACTGCCCCCGGCAGACGCGACATCTTGCGAACGCCTTTGAGGTTGCTGCTTATCTTCCGCATTTCGCGCTTCAACCGAGACGCCTGTTTTTTGCTTTCAGCGTCCATGGTCCCGCTCTCCTGCATTGCCTCCAACTGCTCAAGCCGTTGCAGCCGAGACCGGATCGTCCTGAAGTTTGTCAGCATCCCGCCAAGCCATCGCTGAGATACAAAGTGCATACCACATTTCTCCGCGACCGCCTCAACGGCCTTTTGTGCCTGCCGCTTCGTGCCCACAAATACAACGTCTTTCCCGGAAGAAACGACATCTGCAAGAAGTTTCTTTGCAATAAGCATGCCCTTCAGGGTCTTCTTAACGTCAATAATATGGATTTTCCCACGCTTGGAGAAGATAAAAGGCGCCATTTTAGGATTCCATCGGCTTACGCCGTGTCCGAAATGAACACCCGCATTAATGAGTTCACGAGCCAGTTCTTTAGCCACAAAAACCTCCAAAATTTTTCCAGTCTTTAACCGCTGTCTGCAACGCACAGACAATCGAACCTACGACAAATAATGTAAATTACTCAATATGTCAAGTTTTTTTGCTAAATCTAAGCAATTTTTACCAGCCGGTGAACTGCTTTTTTGCACTTTATCAGCCTATAGCTATATATTTTGTATAAGTTGTTGGTACAGCAAAGAGCCTTCAACGGCACAAACAACCAACTCCCCCCGGCCGGTACTAAACCGACTCCCAGAAGCCCCTTCTCGTCTTTTTGCCCCCTAAAGACAGTTCACGCGGCCTTCTTAAAATTTATCATTTCGAGCGCAGCGAAGCAATCTAAACTGACTAAATACAAAATACTATAGACTCAACTTGACTGACTTTTTTGATTGATTTTAACGGACATGAACAATATCTCAATGAAAACAGGCAATCTCTTCAGCGAATTTAAAGCTGGGAAAAAGCGGGAAAAAACATCAAAAAATGACAAAAAAACGCAAAAAATGACTCACTTTTTGAACAAAAAGCGGAGAAATTGAAAAAAAAGTTACAAAATGACTCGTT
>CAZTKW010000013.1:2308-19293 GCA_964614315.1 uncultured Pirellulales bacterium | reverse complement strand
AAGGCAATATCAAAACCTAAGAAGAAGATGGCAGAAGAAAGAGAAGCAAAAGCTAAGTTAGCAGCAAGAGTACAAGCTGAAGCCAGAGCCAAAGTGAAGGCTAAGGCAAGGGCTGAAGCCGAAGAACGTGCAAGAGCCAAACTCGAGGCAAGAGCAAAAGCAACAATAGAGAAAAAGGCGATAGCAGCGGCGAGATTAAAAGCAAAATTACAGATGAAGAGCAGGCTTGGAGCAGAACGAAGAGCAAGATTAGAAGCCAAAGCAAAAGCAAGAGTGTCAGCAGAAGAACAAAAAAGGTCCATGGCCGAGGCAAAGGCAAGAGCTAAAGCAGAACAAAAAGCAAGAGCGCAAGCCCTGGTCAAGGCAAAGCTTGAAACCAAGGCAAAGGCAAAAACCGAAGCGAAAGAGGAAGCGATAGCAAAGGCCGAGATAAAAGCACGGGTCAAAAGCGAAGCACAAGTAAGAGCCCAAGACTTAGCCAGGGCAAAGTTAGAAGCCAAGGTAAAGGCAAGAGCCGAAGCGAGAGAGGAAGCAATAGCTAAGATCGAGATAAAAGGACGGGTCAAGGCCGAAGCACAAGTTAGAGCCCAAGACCTGGCCAGGACAAGATTAGAAGCTAAAGAAAAGGTAAGAGTTGAAGTTCGAGAAGAAGCGATAGCCAAGGCTGAGATAAAAGCACGAGCCAAAGCCGAAGCAAGAGAAAGAGCGGAAGCAAAAGTCAGAGCAAAGATAGAGGCCAAAGAAAAAGCACAGGCGGAGGCCCGGGCAAAAGCAGAAGAAAAAGCCAGAATAAGAGCGGAACAAAAGGCACAGGCGAAGGCAGAAAAAAGAGCAAGAGCAGAAGAAAAGGCACGGGCTAAAGCAGAGGCAAAAGAAGCGGCAAGGGTCGAAGCAGAGGAAAAAGCGAGAGCCAAAGCCGAACTCAAAGCAAAGGCAGAAGCAGAAAGAAGGGCAAAAGCGGAGGCTGAAGTTGCAGCCAAGGCGGATGCCTGGGTAAAAGCCAAAATCGAAGCTGAAGAAAAAGCAAAGGCTGAAAGTGAGGCAAGAGCAAGAGCTGAAGCAGATAAAAAAGCAAGAAAAGAAGCGAAGATAGCCGAAAAAAGAGAGGCTAAAGAAAGAGCGAGGGCAAAGGCCGAGGCAAAAGCGAAAGCCAAAGCCGAAAGGAAGGCAAGGATTAAAGCTGAAAGAAAGGCAAAAATGGAAGCCATTGAAAAGAAGGAAAGAGAAGCTATTGCAAAGGTAATGTTCGAAGCAGAAGAACGAGCAAGAGCTAAAGCAGAACAGCAAGCAAAGACAGAAGCGGCAAGAATAGCAACGGTTGAGACAATAGAAAAGGCACGAGCCGAAGCAGAAATAAGTACGGCGGCCAAGGCCTGGGCACGAGCTAAGGTTGAAGCGCGTGTAAGGGCAATGACTGAGAAAAAGAACAAGGTTTCGAGCACTCAAAGCACCGAAGGATTATCAAAGATACAGGCAAAAGATATTATGCAAACCGAAGTTATCTGGGGCAGCGCCGATGATGAAGTTCAACAGGCTCTGTCAAAGATGAACTACTACAAGGTTGATTATATGATAATAGGGGAAGATGGAATGCCGCATGGCATCGTATCAAAGTCGGACCTGTCAGGGGCAATAAGTCCATATCTTCGGCCGGTATTTTCAAAGTGGCGCCGACCCCTGGATGACGCCACACTTAAAATCAAGGTCAAATGGGTAATGAGCAGTCCGGTCTGCACGATACCTCCGGATATGCCGCTTGCGGTTGTAATGGAAAATATGCGTAAGATTGACGGGAAATGTTTACCCGTGACCGACAACGAAGGCAAAGTGCAGGGAGTGGTGACAACGTTCGACGTTTTCAATGCAATGCTAAAGAGCGGACAAAAAGTGCCGGAGGCACCTTTTGTTGATATAAACTCCTATCCGCAGGCCAAAGCAGAACCGGAACTATTACACAGTCAAGCCGTTAGTCTGTAAAACTAAATTCTCGCCCTGTTCATAACCGTCCGGGGCGTTACGGTTTTGCATTACACACATAGGGCGGCCAATCAAAGTGTTTTTCCGTAAAAAGCGGCGACATTATCTCACCCATCATAATGTGCCCCATAAAGTCAGGATGATATGCGTTTGCCAGGTAAGCCCAGGCATACTTATGGCCGCGGTACATACTCCAGCGAGTGACGTCCACAAATGCGAGTTTCTGTTTGTCCGCGAAGGCGCGAAACCGGCAGCTGATGTTATCGCTAATTGGGGGAATGTTCGGGCCGGTAGTCATGCTCATAATAATTATCTGTGAGGTTTTGTTTTTGGCGGAATTGACCAACACCTCCAGACTTATCAGACATTGGTCAATAGTTCTTTTGGCCCAGCCGAGGTCGTTTCCACCGAACTCAATAATAATTACATCTTCGGGCCTAACATCCTGAAAAACTTTTTCGACTATTTTTACGCCCTGCTCTGCAGTCCAGCCACCATAGCCGTTCTGAATGACATCTATACCCTTGTAGCTATACTCTTGTTCCAGAAGGCGAGCCAAATGTGCGAAATAAAGGAATTTTACACTGTCGGCCTCTTTAACACTCCAGTTGCCCCGATTGCACTGGGCGCCAGCTGTAACCGAATCGCCGAAAGCAATAATCCTGAAAGGTTGTTTATTCTTCAGCCTTTCTATTGTGGGGGCGAGTACGGCTGCGTTTCCGAGGATATCTTTCGTGTTAATGGTAATATCAGTGCCCTGCTGCTGCTTTATATTCGGGGCTTGGTCAAAGGCCGGACCTTCGGCGCCCAGACGGTCGATGAGCAGCCAGCAATCCTCTTTGGCCGGGGAAGCAAGCTCGAGTTGAAATTCCCAGCCGAGAGAGGGCTTGCTTTTTTCCGTGCCGAGTTTTTCCCAGGTGATGTCAAACTTTTGCCACTGTGATGTGACATTAACCTTTGTGCGATTTGCTACTACCACTTCAAGAGGTGAAGATGCCTTAGCATAAAAAGTTATGCCTGCGGAGTCGGGCTGAAAAGGTGAGTTTTCCATGGTGATAGTGCCCTTTGAGCCTTTGGAAATGTCGATTCGCAATGCTACGCCGTCAGTAACGGACTGGCAGGTTGCATACAGCCTGGTTGACAAAGGCAAAATATCCGACGCACCACCAAGCCGGGGGCATACCCACAATCCTGTGTGCTGCTCCCAATTTTCGTCGCCGTGACTTATGGGCGTAAAGTTGGCGGCCGATACTGCCTGACCAAGAAGCGCTAATAAAAGCAATGACAAACACAATGCTGTTCTTTTATTGTGATAATACATAAACATGCCTTTCATTTGGTTTGAAGTTGTCATTTATAATACCATTTACAACAGGCGTCGACCTGTTTTCGAATTTTACTTTGGCCTGGCTGCTACCGGCACCGGCAATCGTCATTTTTACATTTTCAACGGGTTCTGTGTTGATATTGACGGTGATAAGATACAATTTGCCCTCATGCTCTTTAAGTATCGTGTGAATTGCCGGGTTTGAGACTAACACCTTTTTCTTTGAAGTTTTATCTGTAAGCACACCGCTTAGTTCCTTTAGCTCAAGTGTAATAGCCACCAGTGTCTTCCATGCCGTCGGATAAGTATCCGGGTGATAACTAAACCAGAGCACGCCGTCAGCGGTATGGGTTATTGCCCCGTAGGTAGTAGCGTAAAGATACTCCGCTGAAGGTTCTTTTTCATTGTCCCAGCCCAAACGCAGGACTATCCACATAGGTTTGTCCGGCCCGGCTGCGTGGCGCAAAGTATCAACCTGGGTGAGAAGCGTGGGTATCTTCCAACTGTAAGGGTCTATCATTAAAATGTCCGCACTGTCGGCATATTGATAACTATTGCTCGGAGCCCAAGCCATAAACAAAACGGAACTCGGATGATTGTCGTCTTCGACCGCAAGGGTCTTTGACATAGCACGAATTTCTGTGGGAGGCACGTTCCAGAAGCTGTGGTCCGGTTCATCACAGTTATACCAGCAGAGAAGCGCCGGATGATTTTTATACCGACGTGCAATTTCATCGGCTTTTGCCGGCAGGTGAGAGCGTGCGAGCCCCGATAAACTCACCCACATCTTCATCCCGTATTTATCGCATTCGTCAAGCGCCGCCATCGTATCACTGACTCCTTCAACAGTTGAGAGGAGATTAAAGCCGGTACCGGTTAATTCGGAGGGCTTGCCATTATATATTCCAATAGGAAAAAACAGCCTGCCATCGATGAGTATCCGGTTTTTATCGAGAGTAACTTTCTTCGGTTTTTTCTGTTTTAAGGATTGTTTTGTCTGTTCGGCATTGTCATCTGCAGCTGCTGTTTTGCGAACTAATGAAACGGCATCGATATATACCGTACCCTGCCCAACACTATAGATATATAGGCTGCTTTGAGTCTGATTTTCGACTTTGAGCGTGGAGACTCTTTTTGTCCAGTCAGTCGGAACATCAAAGTATTCGCTGCCGGCGCCTTCTAATGTTACGGTGTTACCCAAATTGTGAAACATTTTGCAGCCTGAAGCCGAACCTTTGACCCAATAAGTCAATGTGTACTGGCCGGGTTGAAGTTCCATGCCCGTCATGACACCACCTCGGCCTGGAGTCTCACAAATGATAGCCAGTGAAGCCTGACCCGATTTTACATTTTCACCTTGCCCTGAGCCGAAAGTATAGGTTCCACCGTCCCATTTTCCCCATGAGCCCCAGCTCTGCATACCCAGTTCAAAATCATTGTTTTGAATGATATTGCCGGGGACCTTTATTATGGGTTTGCTCGGTTTTTGCTTCAAAAGCCAGCTATCATCATCAGGGCCTTTTGTCAGTCGCAGATTATCTATATAAACGATAGCCGCCCTTTGAGGTCCCTGTTTTCCATCCATCTCAGAAATATCGGCAACGTAGCTTCCTGAATAGGCCGAGTCGGACCTCGCTTCAAAGCCGGCGAAATGCTTTGTGTCGATTTTTGTTGCCAGCCCGACAATGGAATATTCAATCACGTTGTATCCTTTGTTGATGAGATAGTACCAGGACGTGTAAACGTTGCCGTTGGTATCTTTGCACCTGGCATTGACAGTCATTGGTGCGCCCTCAAGGTAGGCATCAAACTTGATTTTTCTATAGCCGCTGATATCTACGTCAAATCCGTCAACACCAAAGCTGGGGGCAACCTGGTCATAGGCTATCCGAAGCGAGTGCTCTCCCTCGGTAGCGTGTTTGCCGGATAAAGTAATTGCCCCGCTTGAGTTCCACTTTTTTGCTCTATCCTGTGTCTCAATAGAATCGAGTAGTTTTGCCTGCTCAGTACCACTTGCATTTACAGGCAGTACCCCCCTGCCGGAGATTACAAAGAGCAATATAAGCAAATACGTCGTTACTTTTCCATATCTCATTTTCCAGTTCCTTTAACAATAGATTGCTGGTTTACAGATAATTAGTCTTCTACTCTTGGACCTATATATTCTGTGGCCGCGACGACATCATCAAAGTAAACACTGTTTTTGATTGCTTGTCCCTTTTCGGCAATGCGTTCGGAGATGTACCACTGCAGGGAAAACTGATTTAGCTTGACCGAATCGATCAATCTGAAATCGAAACCTTCAAACGGCTTAGGGTCTTTGTTCAGAGGACCTGAAGTTACAAACTTATCCTTTGACCACGTTCCAACCGGTGAGCCGAGCTTCCAGTGCCCGATTTTTTGGCCGTCTATCCAAAAAGCCTGTTCACCATCCGACTTGCCCGGTGTGTTAGCCTTTATCATTGCCTCGACACAAATCCACTGCTCACGTTCAAACGGTTCCTGGTCGTCCGGGGTAAAACTATTACCATAGAAACTGCGTCCGTCACCATCCGGGGGGTTATTAGGCATGCCGCCCCAATTCTGCCAGCTGTTCATTTTGTGCCAGTAAGTGTAAAAGTGCCAGGTGCGCTTTGAAGTAGGCTCGATGCCAGTCCAAAAAGCCTTGTCTCCCGGGGGGCGCTTGCCGGCATTGCCCCAGAAACCTCTGGGAATAGCGCGGAGTTTGACAAAATGGTGAGGCATCACCGTATCTTTGTGGAATCTACAGTAAAAACGCAGGTAAAGCTGGTCAACAGGTTCGGGAAATCTGTAAATAACATCACCACCGGTATCTTCGCCTCGCGTAGCAGTACTCTTCAAACAGGCAGAGCCGCTATGGACAATTTCAGGGTCTTTGATGATAACACTGATATTGTCTTTATATTCAGACCAGCCTTCAAAACTCTGCTCGAAGCCGGAAGCGAAGATAACAGCCGGATTTTTATCTATGCCTTTGTCACGGGGATAGTTTGCCGCCAGTCCGGTGTCAGGTTTTATTTTTTTTTTACAGCTGCATCTGCAGCAGAAGCAATGAAACCCTGGTGCCACCTGCTCCAGTCAGACCAATCGCCGGTTGTACCCTTCTGCCGGACGCGGGCATAATAAGTTTTTCCATCGGCCAGCTTGTCTGCTCCAGCCAATGAACCAGTGAAAGTACCGGCACTTTTGTCTACTGTGACCTTCTCCGAAGCCTTTAGAATATTCGATTTGAACACCACGTCTTTACCATCAAAATCACCGGCGAGCTGTACTTCCCATTCTGCGAGTTCTCCCGGCCCATAATACGGAGTCCTGACCAAAACAGGATTGGCAGGGCAAACTACAGGTCCGATGGGCTTTGTTGAGACTATGAAATTGTCATACCAGCGTGACTGGGTCACGGGTGAGCCGCGGTTCCAGTAGCTTTCAAGAAACACGGCATTAATACCGTGTTTGTCATAGCTGCCACGAAAATTAAGGTTATGCCTTTCGCATTCAAGACGACCGTCTATCCAAAGCTGGTTGATACCATCACTTTTACCCGGCGTATTCAACTTAACACGGCACTCCAGCGGCACCCAACAGCCGGACTCAGAGGTTGCGGAAATCGGATATTTTGAAACGGGCTTGTTGCCGAGCCATTTCAGCTTGTCAAAATCATTATATTTTCTGGTAACAATAGTACCGCCGTCAACACCTGTGGCAGGGTCGAGGGTAATGGCATCTCCTCCACCTCCCCAGACATGTGCAATCATAGCCTGGGCCCATCCGCTGGTAACCATGCTGGTGGCACGAGCGAGTTTGGCAGGTTGTCCGCCGGTCCATCCGTGCTGATGTTTTACATACAGGCGGAAATAAATCTCGTCGAATTTCTCACCTTTTCGAACTACAGAACCACCGCCTGTAGGACAATCTCCGAAAAAGACTTTGCGGTTACCCTTGCCCTGTGAGCCTTTTTCATATAAACAATGCATCGATTTTCCGGTATTACCAAAAGCCTGCTTTGAATCGAGTTTTCCGCTTTCCTCTCCGTATTTTTTTCGGCCGTGATTAAAATCATCATACCAGATTGTATCTGCATCGCTTTGGTGGGGCTGTTTTTCCAGAGGGACTACCGAATCGATGCGGGGCACCTGGGGAGAATCCGAAGCAGCGGCCATTACAATTGCCGTACCGCAAACCAAGCTTACAGAAAGCAGAATAATCAAATACATCGCTATCTTTTCCTGTTTCATTTTTCAACTCCTTTCACTAAACGAATAATTTTAAGATTACCTTCCAATTCTTTATCCTGCAAGCAAATGTTACAACAAAGCAAGTCTGTCAACCGCCGTATTATTGTTGAATCGGCCCTATATAACTGGTCGCAACGACAATGTGGTCGAACCAGCAGGTAGCCTGCTGGTCGTTTATAATAAAACCGGGATTAGCTATTTTATAATCTTCGCTTGTCTGGAAGACTTCGGGAGACACATAGTTCTCCACCTTGAAGTACTGCAGTTTGACCCAGGACTCGTCCCTCCAACGGTAGCCTTCGAAAGGACCGCTGTCGGGGTGTTCAGGGTCAAGCCTGAAAGTAGCGCGATACCAGTACCCTATAGGCGTTCCCGGAGCCCAGTTTCCGATGAGTTCGCCGTTTATCCAAAATCGCTGAACGCCGTCGCAGTTTTCCGGGTCGCTGGTGTCGGAGTTAACTCGAATCATATACTCCACACATATCCACTCGTCACGCGGAGTGAATGTCGGCACACGAGGTGAAAAGTCATTGCCGTAGTAGGGATTCGGACTTCCGTCGGGCAGCCCCTCCGGTGTCTGCCACGATTTCATATGGGGCCAGTAAGTGTAAAAGTGCCAGAAACCCGGAGGAGGATATTCAGTCGAGGGATAGTAGTGACTAAGCTGTGTGGTAGGCTCCAATCCCGTCCAGAACTTATCTACGGGCAACTCGCCGGCACCGCCGCCCATAATGGTTCCGAGTTTGCAGAAGTGGTGATTGTAACCGTAATCATAGGCAAACTTCACATAGAAACGTGTATACAATTCGTCGTATGTACTGGCAAAGGCCTTTGCAACAGCTCCCCCTGTGTTCAGGCCGCGCTTGGCGGTTATCTGCAGAGACTTCGTTCCCGGACTTTGCGGCGGAACCACCGAAGAGATTGTAAGGGCATCAAAATCGTTTCGAATACTCGTCCAGTAAGTCGTCAACGTGCCGATAGTACGGGTCTCGAAATCTTCGTATAAAATAACACTTGGGTCACTTTCTATGCCGGTATCGTTGGTATAGTTGGAGGCTATGCCTGAACGGCCCTGTGGGATGAACTCCTGGGCTTCTTCGAGCCAGTAGTCAGCCATTATTGAATAATCCCTGAAATTAACACCGCCATCGCTGTCCATATCAGCCGGTGCGTCACCTCCATCGTCGAGCCAGTCACCTGCAAAAATAATAACATCTCGCCAATCAACCACACAGTCACCATTTAAATCAATCTGTGACTGATAAAGGCACTTGTGCAGTTCGATATCATCAATATAAACGAAACCGACCACCGGGGCTCCGGGAGCGGAACTGTCAGGCTCGCCAATGCCAATCTCAAGGGTCTTGACCGCAGTCATATTAAAGCTGGGGTTATTTTCCATGAAATATCGCAGTATAATATCCCACTGCTGCCATTGCACCAGCAACAGGTCATTGGGGTCCCATGCATCGCTGTACCTGACCACAGCCTCTCTGTCGCTACTGTCTGTAAGCCTTACATACATCTGGTCAATGGCAGGGTCGCCCCTGAACCAAAGCGACAGGCCTGCAGCAGAACCGTTGATAGTCCAGTCCGAGGGGGGATCGGTACGGCTGACGCCACAATAGTATGGAAATTCGAAGTTATAGAACGATAGCTCTAACGCCTTCATGCCGGTGTGCATATAATCCATTGTGAGTTTATAGTATGTCTCCGTTGCCCCTGTCGGGTCCCAGATATATCTCATATCGTTAGGCTCGTAAGGCTCAGTTCCTGTGACGTTATACGACTCAAAGTCGTCTCCAAAATAGGCTGAGGCATTACCAACAAGGCCAAGGACTAGGACAAATGAAAATAAGTAAAATAATCGCCGGCACATTACATTCCTCCTAAAAATACCTTATTATTTTGATATTACCGCTAAACGGTTATTTTATATTATAACATATTCAGTAATGATTTTTATTATTTATTGTGTTTTAGAAGAAAACCGACAGGCGGGGTTTTATCCTGTTTTTTAGCGTTCTGTCGCCAGGTGGTGGCAAAAGCCGAATGCCATTTTGACCAGTCGGACCAGATGCCAGTGCCTGATTTTTGTCGCAGGCGAACAGAATGCAGCGTGTTAGGGGCCAATTCCGCCCTGCTCTGCCGCGGACCGACAAACTTCCCATTGTCCGAGTCAACCGCCACCGCGGTACCACCGTCCTTAACTATCCCTTTCCAAACAGTAGTGTGTCTCATTTCAGGGGTTCTTACTTTGTCGGCAAGAGAAACAGGTATCTGCCTGCTTTGTGCAACTTCAACTTCCCACTGCTGCTGTTTGGGGCCTTTCGGGTCTTTAGATGCAGCTTTTACAATAACGGGATTCAGCGGGGTACGCACCGGCCCGATTGGTTCTGTTGACAAAACCAGGTCGTCATAAAAACGCGACTGGCTGGCCGGGCTGCCTCCGTTCCAGTAGCAATCCCACTGCATAGCATTCAAAGTAAGTTCTTTAAAGCCGGCGGCCAGGTCTTCATTCGGGATATCACATATCAGCATTCCGTCAGCCCAGGCCTGGATTCGGTCGCTGCGCGGCCCTTCTCCCAGCGAGACACAAAGCTCGAGATGAACCCAGCGGCCCATATTCCCTTCGTTCAAAAAACCCCAGGTCGTATGATAGTTGGGCAGCCATTCTCTGTGAACATTGGGGGCTTTTGTATGGCGTTCAACAGTTATGTGGCCGTCTTTGTCCTCAATCCAGAAAAGTACGGTGTAAACAGCTTTCCAGTCAGGGGCGTAACATCGCATACGCGCCATTTTGGGCGGCAATGTCCCCCTGGACTGCTGGGTTTTAAAACCTTCTTCAAATTTATGATACCAGCGAGCGTAAACTCTGTTATAAGGTTTTTTGTTTTTAATTCGTCTGGTCAGGGGATTATCACCGAAGAAGTGACCGAGATAACCCGCATTGCCGGGGTCGCCCGTCATTTGCTCTTTGGGTATATAGATCATCTGGAGGGCCTTTTGACCGCTGACGACATCTTCACCGGTAACGCGAAAATTGCCTCCGATATTATGAAAACTTTCTTTGAGCTCACCGATGGTCTCTAAATCCTCAAAGAAAAAGACATCCGGCAATTGCTTTATAGGGTCTTCTTCCAATGGCCGAACAAAGTCAACCTTCGGCGTTTCGGGTTTAGTAGAGACTTCATCAACCATAGGGCCGATATATTCCGTGGCCAATACGACATCGTCAAAATACACGATGTTTTTGTCTGTTTGCCCCTCTTTGGCAACCCGCTCGGATACATACCACTGCAAATTAACATAGTTGATTTTCAACTCGGCATCGGTACGCCAGCTAAATCCTTCAAACGGTTTCGGGTCGGTGTTAAATTGTCCGGATGTCCTGAACATATCACGCATCCACGTTCCGACGGGCTCGCCCGGCCTCCAGTGTCCCATCTTCTTTCCATTTATCCAGAATGCCTGTTCCCCGTCTGATTTGCCGACGGCGTTTAATTTGGTCATAAATTCCACGCATATCCATTGCTCTCGTACAAGGCCGCTCGGCTGGCCCTCGGGGACAAAATTGTTCCCATAAAAGCTTCTGCCATCGCCGTCAGGTGGATTGTTCGGCCTGCCGTCAGGATTCTCCCAGCTATGCATCTGATGCCAGTAAGTATAGAAGAGCCAGCTGCTCTTGTCGTTCGGAGGTTCGATGGTTGTGCCAAAATGTTTATCCCCCTGGGGACGCTGGCCCGCATGACCGCCGGGACTGTAGTCTTTGCTGTTTCCACCCATATTTACAAAATGGTGCACTCCAACAGTATCTTTATGAAACCTGCAGTAAAACCTCATATAGAGCTGATTCACGCCTGCCGCAAGATTGTAACCAACATCACCTCCGCTGTCTTTGCCGCGTGTAGCTGTTATTTCCGCACTGGCGGAACCACTGTGAACAATCGCTTCATCGCTGACTATTTTGACGACAGGCCGGTTTCTGAAACGTGTCCATTTCTCAAAGCCGTCCTCGAAGCCGGAAGCAAAGATAACGGCCGGGTCACTCTCAATGCCTTTGTCACAAGGATATTTTGCCGCCAGCCCCTGTTCGACTTCGGCCTGCTCTGACGAAAACACAACCACAGGTAATGTCAACCAGCATAAAAGTATACAGAATAATACCGTCAGAAATCTTTTTGCTTGTTCGTGCTTCATTTTTCCTATCCTTTCGATTTACGCGGGTGTTCCTTTAAGGTCTGAATCAAACCCGCCGTGGGGTTCTTCGTTTTTGTAGAGACATCATCGACCATAGGGCCGATATATTCGGTGGCGATGACAACATCATCGAAATGTACGATGTTCCGGTCAACGGCTGCATTTTCAGTCACACGGTTGGAGACATACCATTGCAGATTAATGCGATTTATCTTAAGCTCGGGGTCGGTTCGCCAGTTGAATCCTTCGAATGGTTTGGGATTTGTGTTAAAATTGCCTTCGATGCGGAACTTGTCACGGAACCACGTTCCTTCGATGCAGCCTGTCTTCCAGTGCATAGTTTTTTTGCCGTTAATCCATACCGCCTGCTCACCGTCGAATTTGCCCGGCGTGTTGGCTTTGAGCATAAACTCAACGCAAATCCATTTTCCCCTTTCAAAGTTATTGGTTTTTTTGAGCGGGTTAAATAAGTTTCCGTAAAAGCTTCGGCCGTCGCCTTCAGGTGGGTTATTCGAGGTACCATCTTCATTTTGCCAACTATGCATTTCGTGCCAGTACGTGTAGAGGCTCCAGTCACGAGCATCAGAAGGCGGCTCAATAGTTGTTGAAAAAAGCTCATTTCCTTTGGGCCTTTTGCCGGCATTGCCTTCCGTCTCTTTGCCCGGAGCGCAGGCGCCAATGTTTACAAAATGATGTGGGTGGCAGGTATCCTCGTGAAACCGGCAGTAGAACCTGAAATAAAGCTGGTCAACGCCTTTTTCCCAACGGTATATTAAAGCGCCGCCGCTGTCTTTGCCCCTCGTGGCCGTAACCTGTGTGCTGTTTTGGCCGGAATGGACGAATTTTGGCTCTGTATTTATGGTGATGGTCTGCGGTGCGCGGAGCATTGTAAAGCCGGCAAGCGTTTTTTCCGGCTCGAAGCCCGTGGCAAAAATCACTGCCGGATTCTTCTCGATCCCCTTATCACCCGGGTATTTCGCCGCCAAGCCAAGTTCAGAATTATTGCCGGCTGCGGCAATTTGTGTTGCGCAACCTATAATAAGTGTGATTAATATGACTTTTAACATTAAAGAGGATAACTTCATCTAAGTACTCCTTGCCAAACTTTTGGCGTTATATAATAGTGTTCAGGACGATTTTTCTATGCGAGGACCGATATATTTTTTGGCTATTACAATATCATCGAAGTAAACGATGCAGATACCATTGGTTGACTCGACCGACTGGTAGTCGGGCACCCACCACTGGAAATTTACAATATTGATTTTAAGGTTCGGGTCGGTTCGCCAATTGAAACCTTCGAATGGCTTTGGATTTTTTATCCAGTCTTCGGAGAAGCGGAAGCGGTCACACAACCAGATTCCATCGATACAGCCGGTCTTCCAGTGCATTATTTTTTCACCATCAATCCAGGCGGCCTGTTCGCCGTCGTGTTTGCCGGGTGTGTTGGCTTTGAGCATGAATTCGACACAGTACCATTTTTCACGTTCGAAATTGCCGGAATCTTTGAAGGGAAAGAATGTATTGCCATAGAAGCTGCGTCCATCACCATCAGGAGGATTCTTTGGCGAGCCGTCATCATTTTGCCAACTGTGCATTTCGTGCCAATAGGTGTAGAAGCGCCACGACCGGTCTTTATCCGGGTATGGCGGACATATGGTTGACCAGTAAGCCTTATCGCCGGGCGGACGTGAGCCGGCGCTTGGCCAGAAGCGGGGCTTGAGTTTGACGGCACGCATTCTGACGAAGTGCCCTGCCATGAACGTATCTTTGTGGAAGCGAACGTAGAAGCGAACGTAAAGTTGGTCCTGAGGGACAGGCAAGTGGAACAAAAAGTCACCGCCTTCGTCTTTTTTGTGTATGGCGGTGACTTGCACACAGGCCGAGTCACCGCAGACGATTGCCGGATCCTTGTTTATGGTAATAGCTGGTTTATTGCGGAACTCTGTCCAGCCTTTAATGCCGCTTTCGAAGTCGGTTGCAAAGATAACATCAGCATCCCGGTTTATGTTTTTATCACCGGGGTATTTTGCCGCCAGGCCAAGCTCTACAGCTTCCGGCTTAGACTGTCCTCCAGCAAAGACGGCCACAGGCAACACTAACCTAATTGAAATTACAAAGAATAGTCCGAGCAGGAATCCCCTTGCTTTTTTACGTCTCATTTTCATCCTTTTAGTTTAATCGAGTCTTAATTCAATAACTGAATTCTACCAGCCTTCAAATTTTATGGCTTCTTAGAGGCAGTTTTGACCTGCGGACCGATGTACTCGGTCGCCACTACAATGTCGTCGAAATACACAATATTCTCATCTACTTTGCTTTTCTCGACCTGTCCTTCGGAGAGATACCACTGCAGAATGATATGGTTTAGCTTCAACTTCGGGTCGCTGCGCCAGTCATAACCCTCGAACGGCTTCGGGTTGATGTTATAGCTTCCGGAAGTGTGGAACGTGGCACGAAACCAGCTCCCAATCGGTTCGCCCGGCTTCCAGTGCCCCATCTTTTTGCCGTCTATCCAGAACGCCTGTTCACCTTCCGACTTGCCGATGGTGTTGCTCTTCATCATAATTTCCACACAAATCCAGCGTTCACACGGAAGACCGGTCGGCTGGTTATCAGGAACAAACGTATTGCCATAAAAACTTCGCCCGTCACCCTCGGGTGGATTGTTGGGCGTGCCGTCCTCATTGTTCCAGCTTCGCATCTTGTGCCAGTAAGTGTAAAACATCCATCCCCGCTTGTCGGTCGGCGGTTCGATATTAGTCCAGAAACCCTTATCACCCGGAGGCCGACGCCCGGCACGAGCCCACCAGCCTTTAACGTGTGTACCCATTATAACAAAATGGCTTGGCCAGAGAGTGTCCTTATGAAAACGACAATAGAATCGCATATAAAGCTGGTCCACACCCTTGGTCAAAGTGTGTTTCATATCAGAACCTTCATCCTTGCCCTTGACCGCGGTCATCTGCAAACATTTCGAGCCACTGTGAACGATGGAAACATCGTCAACAAACCTTATGCCGTCTCTATTGCGAATATCCCACCAGTAATCGAGTTTTCCATTCTCAAAACCGGTAGCAAAAAGAACTGCCCTATTTTTCTCGATACCTTTGTCACCGGGGTATTTTGCCGCCAGGCAAGGCTCTACGGTTTCCGGCTTAGACTGTACTCCAGCAAAAACACCCACAGGCAACATTAACCTAATTGAAATTACAAACAATAGTACGAACAGGAATCCAATTGCTTTTTTGCGTCTCATTTTCATCCTTTCAGTTCAATCGAGTCTTAATTCAATGACCGGCTCTATCACCCTTCAAGCTTTATGGCTTGTTAGGAACAGTTTTGACCTGCGGACCGATATATTCTGTGGCCAGCACTATGTCGTCGTAATACACGATATTTTCATCAGCTTTGGCTTTCAGACCGTGTTCTTTGGAGATGTACCACTGCAGAATAATATGGTTGAGCTTAAGATTCGGGTCGCTGCGCCAATCGTAGCCTTCGAACGGCTTCGGGTCGATGTTATAGTCTCCGGAAGTGTGGAACGTGGCACGAAACCAGCTCCCAATCGGTTCGCCGGGTTTCCAGTGCCCCATTTTTTTGCCGTCTATCCAAAACGCCTGTTCGCCGTCCGACTTGCCGATGGTGTTGCTCTTCATCATAATTTCCACGCAAATCCAGCGGTCCCGTGGAAGACCTGTCGGCTGGTTATCCGGAACAAAGGTATTGCCGTAAAAGCTTCTCCCGTCGCCGTCAGGCGGGTTATTGGGCGTGCCGTCCTCATTGTTCCAACTGCGCATTTTGTGCCAATAAGTGTAGAACTCCCAACCCCGCTTGTCGGTCGGCGGTTCGATATTGGTCCAGAAGCCCTTATCACCCGGAGGCCGACGGCCGGCATTGGCCCACCAGCCTTTAATATGTGTGCCCATTATGATAAAATGATGCGGACCAAGAGTATCCTTGTGAAAACGACAGTAGAAACGCATATAAAGCTGGTCCACACCCTTGGTCAAAGTGTGTTTCATATCAGAACCCTCATCCTTGCCTTTGACAGCGGTCATCTGCAAACATTTCGAGCCGCTGTGAACGATGGTACTATCGTCAACAAACCTGATGCCGTCTCTATTGCGAATATCCCACCAGCCGTCGAGTCCTTCCTTTTCAAATCCGGTGGCAAAAAGAACAGCCGTATCCTTCTCGATACCTTTGTCACCGGCGTATTTTGCCGCCAGACCAAGTTCAATTTCGGGCTCGGCTTTATCAGGTTTTGCTTGTTGCCCACAAAGTACAGCAGGTGATATCGTCCAGTGCAGAATTACAAAAAGCAGTACAATCAGAAATGCTTCGTGTTTTTTGTGTCTCATTCTTCCAACACCTCCCTTAAAATCAATTATCATTAAAAAATCAACTCACAGATTATGGTTTGTCAACGGTCGAGACCGTATGGATTTGAAGCTGCTCTTCGGGCCAGCCGAGTTTGTCTGCAACAGCCTTTGGAAATTGCCAGCCGGAATCATTATCTTGATAAAGATTAACCTGGCTGCTTTCGGCGGCCATCGCCACCGCACAGGGCATATCAAGGTAGCGAAGAACGTTGAGATATATCGGCCCATCGTGATGCGAAAGCGGCAGATTTGACAAGTCAAGACCGGCAATATCAGGCTCGAACAGTGAGGCATATAGAGCGATACCGGCCATGTGGCCCCGCCCTTCAAGCAGCATAGGCACATTGCGAAGCGATTCGATACTCCTGCTCCGCACCGCCTGTATCGCCCGCCGCACGTCCCACGTCCGCATACCATCAAGCGTCTGGCCGAGCAGCATAAAACGCCGGCGAATTTCTTTCAGCTTGCGTTTGTCTGTGCTCCAAATAGTCGGCCCGATGCCGCGGGGCATTACATAAGCTACCGCATTGTTTGTGTTTTTGAACGCCTCAAGATACTGCCTGAAAGCTTCTTCATTTGTCTCCGGCAGCGGCTGGTCTTTTACTTCAGCAGCAAAGCCTGCACTAACTGCAGCCAGCCATTCCGTCCACTCCTGCTCATCCAGTACTTTAATAACCACCTTATCGGCCTCATCAAGCCCGGTACGCTGAGCCAAATAAAACCGCAAACGGATATTCTGCTGACTGGTAAAGTCAAAAGCGCTTAGACGAATGCCGTGTCGCTGGACAGAGAAAACCTGTTTAACATCGAGCGGACCAGCCTGTGCTTCGCTCGGCCAAC
>CAZTKW010000013.1:0-2298 GCA_964614315.1 uncultured Pirellulales bacterium | reverse complement strand
TCCCGCAGTGCATTCAACCAGCCGGTGCGGTGTTTAGCCCACTGGTCGGGCAATTTTGGTACTGGTGGCGGCACTGCCTTAGCCGTAAGCGTTTCCTGTATTCGCATATTTATGCTGTCAGCCGGAAGCTCGTCGAAGACCTTGAGCTGCTCCCACTCGAAGAAGGGAACAGCCGGTTTGTCTATAAGAGGTGTTTCGCCCTTTAGAAAACGATTAAACCAGGTAAACGTGTGCACCCGCAGCGACTGTGTGCTGCTGTGTGGGCCTTCGGTAATGTGCAGGCCGATGTTTTTCTCGGCGCCGCACAGTTTGTAGATTCTGCGTGCCTTCTCATACACACGCACAACACCATCCAGCGGGAAAATACCGTCCTTGTCGCTGTTAGAGATTAAAAGCGGCCTCGGCGCCACCAGTGCGGCGACGAGCGGATAATCCCATCGGTACGTATTCACCATAAACATACAATCGCAGTGTCCCTCCACGCAGCCGTCCACAACGTGGTTCTGAAGGTCGGTGATGCCGGCAACGGGAACGGCCACCTTGATACGGTCGTCGAGAGCAGCAAGCCACCAGCTATACGCCCCGCCGCCGGAACGGCCGGTAACTCCGAAACGGCTGCTGTCAACCTCTTTACGTGTCTCAAGATAATCCAGTGCGCGGATGCTGTTGAAAGCCTCCACTCCTGCTGAGGAGTAGCCCCGGCTGTTCCACCACCACATATCGTACTGCTTTGTCCCGTGATGAATACCTTCAATCTCCCCGCGGTGTACCGTATCGATAACAAAGCACACATAGCCGTGCCGTGCAAACCAGGCAGCGTGATATTGATAAGGGACCTTGTTGCCATAACGAACGCCGTCCTTTATGCCTTCTGCGTGCCCACAAACATACAAAATCGTCGGCGCAGGCTCAGTCAGCCCCTTGGGGATATAAAGATTGCAGGTAACGTACAGACCGGGCGTCGACTGGAAATGAAGGTTCTCAACGAAAAACTCCTCGTGCTCAACTCGGCCGGTTATGACGGGTTTGAGGTCGGTCTTTGCAGGAAAAGGCTCAAGACCCAGCATCTCGAACAACTGCTCGCGATAAACCTCTCGCTTCGCTTCCCAGTCTTCCAGCGTTTTGATATCGGCCAGACACCGCTCCTGAAGCTCGGCCGTCTCGACACGAAAATATTCTGTAATCATTTGTTCACCCCTGCTGGTATCAATCGTGGGCTGTTCGGCGCCGACGCACTCATTACATAACCACAACAATAAAAATACGGCACAAACAGACCGCCACAGGGTTTTTGTAAAATTACCGCTTTGTTGTACGACTGATTCAACCATTGAGATTCTCCTAAAAGGTTAGTAAAAACAGTCCTATAAAGTATGTGCATTTGCAGTATTTGTCGGTATAAGGGCAAGTTTTAAGTAATTTTTGCCTGTGTTTTTATGATATCCAGATGGTTATCGACTTAGGGCATTATACCGACGGAGTATGTACGAAGCAACCACAAAAGCGGCCAATTTTATAAACTTTCACTCGCTTTCTCCAAAACATATTGTCCAAACCGCCTTATGTCACAACTTTTGCGCTATAAAGACAACACTTTTGCGGGCTTTGACCTGATTTATAAACATAAATGCCGATATTTAGAGCATTTTGACTGTGTTCTTATATTTTTTCTAACACCGGTGATGGCCGTAATTAACAAAATTTTCTGGAAAATAGACTTGCTGCATTCGCAATATTCGGGTATCGTTTTGTTTTTCCACAGGGGTCGTTTTTACTGTGGGACTGATGAGCCGGAAAACATTATTAACTTATGTAAAGGAGTGCTCTTATGTTTCTATTAGCTGAAAGTGATTTTGCATTGGCAGGAATTGACTGGACTATCATAGCAATCTTTTTTGCTGTTATCCTGTCAATCGGTGTCATCGTCGCCAAGCGAGCGGGCAAAAGCTCTTCGGAGTTCTTCCTCTCCGGGCGCACAATGCCCTGGTGGCTGCTTGGCGTCTCAATGGTGGCAACAACGTTTTCCACCGACACGCCAAACCTCGTAACCGACATTGTCCGAACGCATGGTGTGGCTGGTAACTGGGTGTGGTGGCCGTTTCTGTTCACGGGGATGATGACGGTTTTTGTCTATGCCAAACTCTGGCGACGCTCGAAAGTGATGACCGACATCGAATTCTATGAAATTCGTTACAGCGGCAAACCTGCGGCCTTCCTGCGCGGGTTCAGGTCGATTTATCTTGGTATTTTCTTTAATGTTATGATAATGGGAGCCGTTTCCCTTGCAGCAATAAAAAT
>CAZTKW010000012.1:0-19315 GCA_964614315.1 uncultured Pirellulales bacterium | reverse complement strand
GAAGTAGCTGACCCTGAACGAGCAGAAGCACTACGAAGCAAGCGCACAGACGGTGCACCGGAAGAAACTCAAAAAATGGTTTATGAAATGATGCTAATCCGTTTGCCGAAATGGCAGAGTTTTATTGAATAGCTGTTTGCAAAGCATATTTTTTCAGAGCAATATTTTAAAGAAACAAGTTCCTTATAAAACGAATGGAGAAAAAATGGATATAAAGATTACAAGTCCGGCGTTCGAGGACGGTGGTATGATACCTTTGAAGTATACGTGCGACGGGGAGGATATTTCGCCTCTGCTGCAGTGGGAGGCGGTACCAGACGGGACCGTAAGCATCGCCGTTATAAGCGATGACCCGGACGCGCCGATGGGAACGTGGGTCCACTGGGTTTTGTTTAATCTGCCGGCTGACACGAGAGAACTGAAAGAAAACTTCCCCGATGATGAAACTTTGCCCGATGGAACCAGGCAGGGAATTACCGATTTCGGGGCAACAGGCTATGGCGGGCCGTGTCCGCCAAGCGGTACGCACAGATACTTCTTCAAAATTTATGCACTGGATAAGAAAATCGATGTCGTTACGATTGTCGATAAGGCCCAACTACTGCAGGAAATGGAAGGACATATCCTAGGGCAGGGACAGCTAATGGGCAAATACCAAAGGCAAAGGTAGAAAAGAAGACGGCTGGTAGTGTCTTAAGCTCTCAGCCTTTGGTTTTGATTTGGCGGGTCAGAGTGTTATTAATTTTTCGGCAAGGGCCAGTGGTGGGGTTGTTGGCGGTCAACTATAGTGATGAAACAATAGCCATAAAATTGTTGGCTGGGACTGAGATTGGGTTTGTTTTGCATAATAAGGGGTGAATTTGTAGAGGGCTCTTGACAAATGCAGAGCGGAGCTTTGGAAGGCAAAATGCAAAAGGTAAAAGTAGTTTCTGTTGCGAAATATCGCACCCTAAGTGAGTGAGTAGTTAGTTAAAAAAAGTGTTCGGGCGGGGTTAATTTTTTTTCTCCCATTTTTCGATGTTAAATTTTTCTATATGTATTAAATAATTTCTTACGGCTACCATCATATTCGGCCATTGCTTTGATTTATACTTATTATGGGGCATCTGATCGCATAGCTTTTGGCAATAGACGTATAGATTAAGAATGCGGTCCTTGTTTTTGTCCTTAGAATAAACAATAACCCTTTCGAGGATTGATAAAAGGTCCTCAACTAATTCGCCCGGGAGTGTATGGACCTCAATGGTGGCGCCATCGACGTACTTTTTCTGATATTTTTCCGAGGCTATATATGCCAATATTTCTAATTCCCTCTTTTACATTATATTACCTCAAAAAGGATGTAATCATTGCTTTTAATATAACTTAATGGCTACTACAGCGGCAATAATGCTTTTTACCCATTTGAAAAAAACCAGTAGATTAAGTTCAGGATTAGCATAAAGATGCCCCGCTTGACAACATTACAATCTCTGTTATATTGTAAGAAAAAGATATCGAAAGGCGCAACATGAGAGCTTTGGCATTTTGTTTGATAGTTTTTCTGGTTTTTGCTGCAGCCGTAAGTTTGGCTTTGGACAAAAAGACGAGCAAGCCTGAGCAAAGAATCGAGAATTCTTTAGATGCAAGAAATGTCCTTACACCAAAACAGAAATTAGGCAAACAGCTGTTTTTCGACAAGAACCTCTCTACACCTCCCAGGCAGTCTTGTGCCGATTGTCATAGGCCTGAAAGCGGCTTCGCCAATCCAGACGCTAATCTACCGGTTTCTCGAGGGGTACATAAAGACCGTTTTGGAAATCGCAACGACCTTCCTGCGGCTTATGCCTCCTATAGTCCAACGTTCCACTATGATTCGAATGAAGAGGTTTATGTGGGAGGTCAGTTCTGGGACGGCAGAGCGGTAGACCTGATTGAGCAGGCGAAAGTACCATTTCTTAATCCTTTGGAAATGGCAAATCCCGATGAAAAAACGGTTGTCGAGAAAGTTCGCACATCAAACTACGCCGACCTTTTCGTAGATGTCTTTGGCAAAACTGTGTTCCAAGATCCGAACAGAGCATATGAAAAGGTAGCTGAGGCTATCGCAGAATATGAGCAATCCGTCGAGTTGAATCAATTTAGCTCAAAATACGACCTTTATCTCGCAGGAAAAGCGGCACTCACTAAAGAGGAACTACGAGGGCTTGAATTATTTGAAGATGAGAAAAAGGGAAATTGTGCCGCATGCCATCCGAGCAAACCCAATGCTGATAATACACCTGTTCTATTCACAGACTTCACATACGACAACCTCGGTGTACCTAAAAATCCAGAGAATCCATTCTATTACTTAGCACGAGAGTTTAATCCGGACGGCGTTAAGTTCGTAGACCTGGGTCTTGGTGGAGTAATAAACAAGGACAGTGAGAACGGCAAGTTCAAGGTTCCATCCTTACGGAATATTTCTAAAACCTCCCCGTATCTTCATAACGGCATTTTTAAGACTCTTCGCCAGGTCGTAGTGTTTTACAATACAAGAGATGTAGGCCCCTGGCCGTCACCAGAGTTTCCTATGAATGTAAATCGTGATGAACTGGGCGATCTGGGCCTAAGTGAGCAAGAGATAGATGATATCATCGCTTTTATGCATACACTTACTGATGGATACGTGGGGGAATAATCTTCAATAATTCCTGACAGCTTTTGAGGAATACCTGACCTTCAGCAATGCGGGCTGGGGACGAAAGCTCCGGTGCTAAGGATGTGAGATTTTCAAGCTAATCGGGGATATAAAAGTGACGAGTTAAATTAATGGGGTAAAGAGGTAAACACAGTTAAATGAAGATTGTGAGTATTAGTTTAATTGCGGCGGCGAGAGCGAGAATCTGAACGATGAAGTTGAACCAGTTCTGGGGGATTTTCTTTAATATTAGAATACCCAATACGACGCCAACAATAATAAAGGGACACATGAAGATGTCCGCTTTAACGGATTGGAGGGTGATTCGGCCGTCCCAAATAAAGAGTGGGATTTTCAGCCAGTTCAAAATGAGGAAATACCAGGCACCTGTGCCGATGAATCTGTGTTTGTCCAGTCTCATAGCGAGCAGGTAGATTATCATAATTGGGCCGGCGGCATTTGCAAGCTGGGTAGTGAGGCCTGCAAAGAAGCCGAGGGTTACTGCAAAGCTCCAATGGGTCGGGACGTGGAGGCTGCCTTTGGAGCGGGTGGTTCGCCAATAATTTAGCACGAGCATAGAGAGGACAATGAAGCCGATGAGCGGTTTTAGCTGGTCGTTGTCGATATAGCGGATTAGAAGAGAGCCTGCGGCGATACCTACAAGGGCAGGCGGCAGGAGCCTGATGATAAGCGGCCATTGGGCGTGCCTTCTGTAATAAGCGACGGCAAATAAATCTGCAAAGGCAAGCATCGGCAAGAGAAGGCCGGTCGAGGCCTTTGCAGGGAAGAACAAAGCCAACAATGGCACCGCTAAGATGCCGATGCCGGGAATGCCGGTTTTGGTGATGCCGACCATTACTGCACAAAAGCAGAGAACGAACCACTGGGATGAGTCGAAGTTGAAAGCTGTGAAATCAAACATTTAATACGAACCTTTCAGAAGCAGGAAGCGGGCCGGCGGGAGGATTTTCGGGAAATCCTTAAGGTGAATTTTAAGATTCGGGTCAGGTTTAACTTGTCTTTTTCCATAGTAATTTTTCCAGTTCTGCGAGGTATAAAATACACAGGCAGGTTATATCATATTGAGACAATACTATTTAACCGAAGAAAAATCAAGAGGTTATGCCAATCGTCCGGCAGGGACAAGGTTAAAGAGAAGAATCAAAAGCGGTTTGATTTTCAGGGGACTTCGAGTATAATGAGGAGTTCGGAATAGAAACAAAGTTGGGCAGGATGTTGTCTTAGGATTAGGAAAGAAAAGGATGATGAAAAGAATTGCAGTATTTTTATTGGCGGTTTTGGTATTGAATGATGGTTTGGTCAGTTTTGGCGGAGAGTGGAAACAGTTTCGGGGGCCGGAACGAACGGGAAAATCGGCAGAAACAGGCCTTCTTCAAAAGTGGCCTGATGGAGGGCCGGGGCTGCTGTGGAGTTATGAAGGGCTTGGGCGAGGGTTCGGGTCGGTATCGGTAACTGACGGGAGCATATATGCTACGGGAATGATTGAAAAGACGGGGTATCTTTTTGCCATTGACAGCAATGGCAAACTTAAATGGAAAACCGAATACGGACAGGAATGGACGGGTGACTACCCCGGGACGCGGACGACGCCGACAGTTGACGGCGAGCGGATTTATATAATGAGCGGCCAGGGGCTAATCGCCTGTTTTAAGAGAGAGAACGGGGATCTGATATGGAAAGTCGATACGTTCGAGAAATTCGAGGGTAAAAATATCAAGTGGGGTATTGCCGAATCAGTGCTGATTGACGGCGATAAGGTTTTCTGCACTCCCGGGGGTAAAGATGCCACAATGGTCGCATTGAATAAATATACGGGGGAAACCATCTGGACAACCAAAGGACTGAGCAATCTGTCGGCCTACTGCTCACCTATACTGTCGAGAATCGGAGAGAAACGACTGTTATTAACTTTGGTGAAGGAGTTGATTGTTTGTGTTGATAGTGAGAATGGGAAGGCGCTGTGGACTATCGAGCACAAGACGCGTAACGATATAGCGGCTGTGACCGGGTTAATACCGAGTGAAGGTCAAGTGTATTTTACCAGTCATGCTGTCGGGGGAACCAATATCGGGCTGACAGAGGACGGCAGTAAATATAAAATACTTTGGACGAGCAAGAGTTTAGACTGTCTTCACGGGGGAGTTATTTGTCACAAGGGAAATCTCTATGGTTCTGACAGCAAAGGCAACTGGGTGTGCCAGGAGGCCGGCAGCGGCAAGGTGAAATTTGAAGATAAGATATTAGATGCCAAAGGCTCCATAACGTATGCGGATGGAATGCTGTACTGCTATAGTGAAAAAGGAACTCTCGGGCTCGTCAGGCCGAGCGAAAACGGGATGGAACTGGTGAGCTCATTTAAGATAACAGCAGGGACAAATGAACACTGGGCACATCCGGTTGTATGTGACGGGCGGCTATATATTCGTCACGGAGATGTGTTAATGGCTTTTGATGTTAAGGCCAAGTAACGGTCGCATGGCAATATAATCTTATTTCAGTCTGTACCAGGGCAATCTTTCGATTGGGACGAGAATTTGCTTTTCGCAGGGACCGATTACCTGTGAGCCATCATCACCGAGCCAAGTTCCTTCGGGGAAAAACACATTTCTGCTTTTTTTGTCTTTTTCGACAACAGGAGCAACGAGTATATCTTTTCCGAGCATAAACTGGTCTTTAACATTCTCATATCCCCGATGCGGATACATATATTCCAAGTTCCTGATAATGGGCTCGCCGGTCTTTGAGGAGGCCCTTGCAAGAGCAAGTATTTCATTTCCCATTTTCATGTGCAGCTTTGCCATTTGGAGACAGATGTTTTGATTTTTTTTGTTAAGAACGCGCCAAGGGGCCACAGAAAACTGCATCATCGGCATTAAAGCCGAACACTGGGCGTACCTGACTATAAGTTCCTGGTCGATTTGAGCATTCGGGCCTAAAAAAGAGCCAAACTCGCCGCCTCCGATTAAATCGGGACATACATAAGCATAACCCATAAGTCCCAAAGCAAGGGCATCAGGCATCAGACGCTGTAGGTCAGACCAGCTATGACTTTTGTCCCTTAGTCTCTGGGCGAGTGGGAGTCCGGCGGCTTTCCAGCAGGCGCGATATTCGTTTAAGGGGTAGTCGGTTCCAAGCAGCGCCCATAGTTCGGTATGCCTGTTCGGCGTCGCTTTTTCGGCTGCAATGATATTCGGCTTATAGTGCGGAGTGTCGGCGCCATCAAATTTGAAGCCGTCCACACCATAAGTCTGCTGAAGATAATCGAGCCTTTCCTTAAACCAGTCAAGAGCTGGGGGGTTTGTTAAATCAATTACACTGCTGTAACCATTCCACCATTTGCAAATGTAAATGTTCCATTTATCCTGCCTTAGAAGATATCTTTTTCTTTCCAGGAATCTTGATATCTCCATATCAGGACTTATATAGGGACATATCCAGAGCATAACTTTAAAACCCATCGCGTGGAATGAATCTATCATCTCTTTGGGCTTTTTGAATCTTTCAGGGTGGAAATCCCAGTTTCCATAATCCTCCTGCCAGTTGTCATCTATCATGAGGACGCCAGGAGGGAAGCCATTTTTAATTATATCGTTTGCATATTTGCGTATCTTATCCTCCCGCTGGTCATACATTAACTCTATCCAGGTATTATACTGGGGATTGGTAAAAAGAATGGGGTCGGGGATTTTTCCATTACTGGGGAAAAATCTCTCACTGACATACAAGAAAACTTCACGAAGAGTTTTGCCGCTGCGGCCTGCTATAATATCACCGTGTTCGGATTCGAGGTTCAAATTGCCATCGCCGAAAGTATATTTGAACGGCTGGTCCGACCAGACGAAACGCCCCATATTCGATATTAACAATGGCTGAGCCTGGTTGCCCTGATTGTTACCATATAAATCACGGGAGAGAGGCCCGGAGCCAAAAGGCATTAACTTGCCGTCAGTTGTAAAACCGCCCCACCACTTTTCTCCATCTTCCAAGGTAAGTTGAAGTTTTGGGCCGCAGAGCTGGTTTTCAATCTTTTTTTCATTGAGTTTGGCCATAGCAAAAGCCGGTAATGAGAAAAACAGAAGAAGTGAAAAAAAAGTGAGTTTTCTTAACATATTACCTCCTGAGAGATAAAAGCACATATATAGTTTTAATCCTGTAAAGAGCATACCTTTAATCATTGAAAAGTCAACAGGTTATGGCGGTTCCGGTTACAGCAGGCGGAAAGTCATTGGGTTTTTTGCTGTTGAAAAACAAGAGATTCAGATAGAATGTGACAGACGTATTTTAGTTAGCGCTCAATAATGGAAAGAAAGGCCTGATTTTTAAGCCAGTCGTTTAATTATGTTGAAACTGATATGAAAATAGAAGCGATAGACATATACCGCGTTTCGATGCCGCTGAAGTATCCTTTTCGAACGGCATTTGGAAATGACGATGCAATCGAATCGATACTTTTAAGGATATATTCGGAGGGGATATACGGATGGGGTGAAAGCCCGCCGTGGAAAATGCCGGCTTACTCAGCAGAGAGCGCAGCGACGGCATTTATTGTAGTGAAGGATTATTTAAGCCCGCTGATTCTCGGTAAAGATGTTGAAAGCGGGAAACAACTTCAGGAACTTCTGCTGCCGGTTAAGGACAATTACTTCGCAAAGGCGGCCATAGATTCTGCATGGTGGGATTTATACGCCAAGAAAGAGAACAAACCTTTATGGAATGTGCTGGGCGGAAAAAGGAATGTGGTCGATGTCGGCGCCGATTTGGGGGTTATGGAAAGCATCAAGGACTTGCTGGTGGAGATAGAAAAAGCAGTTTCGGCAGGGTTCAAGAGAGTGAAGTTGAAATACCGGCCGGGCTGGGAGCAGGAGATGCTTAAGGCTGTCAGGAAGGCATTTCCTGATATAGTGTGCCATGTGGATTGCAACAGCGCTTATACGCTCGATGATATGGATATGCTGAAAGAGCTGGATAATTATAATCTGGCGATGATAGAGCAGCCGTTAATGCACGACGACCTGATTGACCACGCCACATTACAGAAAAATATATCAACGCCAATTTGCCTAGATGAGAGTATTACCTCTGAGGCAAAGGCCCGCAAGGCAATCGAGATAAGGGCATGTAAATGGTTTAACATCAAGTATCACAGGGTCGGGGGGATTACGAACGCACTTGCGATAATCAAATACGCAGAACAAAAAGGAACACCCTGCTGGATAGGAAGCATGCTTGAGTCATCTTTAGGTGGTTATATCAACGCCGCCCTTGCAACACTTGGTAACATCAAGTATCCGTCTGATATTTTCCCGACGGAGAGATTTTATGAAAAAGATTTGTGCGTACCGGAAATGACTTTGTCGGGTCCATCAGAAATAACGCTGCCGGAGTCGGCTGGTATTGGGGCCGAGCCGGAGGCTTCAATGCTTGATAAAATGAAGGTGGAAAGCTCTCATTTATGAAATTATTTGAAAGGAGATTTGGCCGTGCGGTTTGAAAATTTGAAAGAGTGCCGGAATATACGAAGAACAGCCCGCTGTCTTATATTAGTGATGGTCTTTTTGGTTGAGATAAACTTTTCAGGATGTTCATCCAATCTAAAAACCACCGGGTATACAGTTGGGGACAAAGATTATATCGTGCTGCAACGAGGCGATATAGAAATGGTCATTGTAAATAATGAGGCTGTTGACGACGAGAAACTGCCGGGACATCGCGGCGGGTACAGCGGGGTGGGGTCACTGACACGCACGAAGCAAGGCAATAACCTGTTTGTGCCAAATTACGCAGGGCTGAATTTTGAGCATATTCATGACGGGACTAAACAAGAAACTGATGTACTTTTTGAGCCGCGACGTGCGCCGATGGAGATTCGGAGGATTGACGAGCATACAGTTGAGCTATACCAGGCGCCGACTCCAAACTTGCAACTTGAAAGCCGGCTGCGATACGAGTTACTGGATAACGGGGCTATCGAGATGACACTTGAGTGTATTCCACGTGCCCGTGTATTCCAAAATGACTATATTGGTCTTTTCTTTGCCAATTATATACATCAACCGGAATCTCCTTACATTTACTTTTTGGGGCATCTTAGCGATGAAAGGCAAGACAGGCCACAATGGATTACGGGTATTACTCCGGCACACGGGAAGCTTTCGACACATCGAGCGACCAATGACGAACGCAGATTTGTTCACGATGAAGACTTTCCTCTAACGCTGGTGTTTAACTTTTCAAATTACAGCTACAGTACACCGTGGTATTACGGAATCAGCAACGGGATGGCCTTTGTGCAAATGTTCAGGAAGAGCGATGAGGTTCGCTTGAGCCAGTCGCCCTCGGGCGGGGGCAGAGGCAATCCGGCGTGGGACTTTCAATGGTTTATATCAGACTACGAGGTCGGGCGGCGTTATCGTTTTGTAATGAGGGCAATGTATCTTCCGTTCGAATCACGGGAACAAATTATTCGGGCTACAGCCCGACACCGGGCTGCTTTAAATCGCAAATGAGAAGAATCGAAAACAGATATGATTTTTGGAAGGTTTGTCGTTCGAGAACAGAGAGCGAGCAGGGAAATATTCGATAATAAAAATTAAGGAGGCGTTTGGATATGAGACTAAAAGTTTTTATTGCAACAGCGTTTTGTTTTGCGGCTTTAACAGGAGTTCGGGCGGAGAGTGTTGCAGTCTATTTGGGGACCTATAGAGGGGGAGAAAATTCGAGCAAGGGTATATACCGCAGCGTGCTTGACCTTGAGACTGGGAAGATGTCGGAGCCTGTTGTTGCGGCCGAGGCCAAGAGCCCTTCATTTCTCGAAATACACCCGAGAGGGAAGTTTCTGTATGCCGTCAGCGGAACTGGAAGCGTGAGCGCTTACGCAATAGATAAGGAGACGGGAGAGCTGAAGTTTCTTAACCAACAGCCTTCCGGCGGCGCGGGGCCATGCCATGTGAGTATAGACCATAAGGGTAAAAATGTTCTTGTCGCCAACTACAACGGCGGAAATGCATCGGTGATACCGATTAAAGCGGACGGAAGATTAGGCGAGCCAACCGGCTTTGCGCAACACGAGGGTTCAAGCGTGAATCCCAAGCGTCAGCAGGGACCGCGCGCACATTCGATTAATGTCAGTTGCGACAACCGCTTTGCGTTCGTGGCCGACCTCGGAATCGACAAGATAATGATTTACAAGCTGGATGTTGAAAAGGGGACAATCGGTGCGAATGAACCGGCGTTTGCAAAGGTCAAGGACGGGGCCGGGCCGCGACACTTTAGCTTTGGACCGAAGGGGAAATACGCTTACGTAATCAACGAACTCGACTGTACCATAACTGCTTTTGCCTATGAGCCGGCTTCGGGGGTTCTGACAGAAATCCAGACGGTCACAACGCTTCCGAAAGGATATGACGGAAGCAATACTTGTGCCGAGATACGAGTGCACCCAAGCGGGAGGTTTGTGTACGGTTCGAACCGCGGACACAACAGCATTGCGGTTTACCGGGTGGACCCGACAAAGGGGACACTGACTTTCGTCGAGCATGAGAGAGCGGGAATCAAGACGCCGCGTAATTTCAATATCGAGCCGACGGGCAAGTTCTGCCTCGTCGCCAACCAGGGTGGTGACAACGTTGCGGTCTTTGAGATTGACCAGGAAAGCGGCGAACTTGAGGCTACGGGGCATAAGATATCCGTGCCAAAGCCGGTCTGTGTGCGGTTTTTAGGACCAAATTGAGATATTTGCAAATGAGCGGCGGCAAAACAGATATGAATTTTTGGGCCGCAGGCAGAGAAGAATTGCGGGGGAAGGGAAGCGTTTTTGCTTGTCTTTCTGGGCGGTTTGGGTAAACTACAACAAGCTAAAAACAACAGGTTCAAATTATAAAACAAATTTCAGGAGCAAAATTATGAAACTCTCAGGCTACAGATTTTTTATGGTTGTAACTTTTTCAGCAGTTATGGGTTTTACAATGTGCATAACGAGTGATTCAAGGGCGGGAGAGTTGAGCGATGAGGAGCAGGGATGGTTAAAGAAGACCCAGAAGTACGAGCAGGATGGATGGATATATTTTTATTCAGAAGGTAAGGCCTTTGAGCGGGGCTTTCAAATCGGGTATATGCTGGCCAAGGACATTGATGAGACAATGGAGGTGATTAGCTTTTACTTAGAGAAATCGACCGGTAAGAAATGGGGATTCTACCGGAAGGCGGCAAAAGAGATGTTCTGGCCGAAAATGGACAAGGAGTACCAGGACGAGATTGAGGGTATTGTTGCAGGGATGAAAAAGGCAGGGTTGAGCAAATATGACCGGATTGACGTGACGGCTTACAACGGTTGGATTGACCTTGCATGGTATTATGTGCCGCATACAAAGGCACATGGCTCATGCAGCGCTTTTATCGCGACGGGAAATGCCACTTACGACGGCAGAATTGTGATTGGGCATAACACGTGGTATGATTATATGTTCTGCCGGAAATGGAATGTTATTTTAGATATGAAGCCGGAGAAGGGACACCGATTTATTACTCAGGCCTTTCCCGGGTGGATATTCGGGGGAACGGACTTCTGGATTAACGATGCGGGTCTTGTTGTGGCAGAGACAACAATCAGCGGTTTTTCGGGTTTCGACACAAAGGGGGTTCCGGAGTTTGTGAGGATACGAAAAGCACTGCAGTACTCTGATTCGATAGACGGCTTTGCCGAGATTATGCTCAAAGACAACAACGGCGCTTATGCGAATGACTGGCTTATCGGGGATACGAAGACGGGTGAGATAGCACGGCTGGAACTTGCGCTTAAGAACCCACAGTTGAGCCGAAAATTTGACGGATATTATACGGGGTCCAACGTTGCACAGGACCCGAAGGTTCGAGCGGAAGAGGCAAAAGGTATGGATTATAACCTTAAGACATCATCGCCGAACGGACGGTGGGTTCGCTGGCAGCAATTAATGCGAGAAAACTACGGCAAGATAGATGTCGAGATGGGCCGGAAATTTCTTGCAGACCACTATGACAGCTACGTCGAAGCTTATAATCCTTCAAGCCGGACACTTTGCGGACATGTTGAATATGACCCGCTGGGTCTTGAGGAATGGGACTGGGGGCCGTTTTATCCCGGTGGAGCTATTGATGCGAAGGTTACAGATTCGGAGTGGGCTTCACAGATGAAATTCTATGCTAAGTTCGGGCATTCGTGCGAGATACCATTTTTAGCGGAGCCCTTTTTAAAAGCGCATCCGGAATATGACTGGCAGCGGCCTTATATAAAAGATTTGCCCAGCTATCCGTGGAGTGTCTTTAAGGCGAGAAACTTCAGTGCGATGGTCGATATGGTGCATATGAAGCATATCAAACCTAAAAAACAGGCAGAATAAATTTGAGGAGTCAGAAGTTATGATGACAAAAGCATGGACAATTTATTTGAGCATTGCAGTAGTACTATTATCTATAAGCAGTAGTCTGGCTGGGCAAACGGCGGAAAAAATACCGGCTGACGAATTTATAGGCGTTTTTATCAGTGATAAACCCATTGAGAAAGTGACGGCTGATGAATGGATTGAGAACAACAAGGCAACTTTGGTAAAGGTAAAACAACGTATCTGGGAGCTTGCCGAACTTAGCTTTGAAGAATACGAGTCCAGTAAGATATTGAGTGATTTATTAGCAGAACATGGTTTTAAAATCGAAAGCGGTGTTGCTGATTTGCCGACGGCATTCGTTGGCAGCTATGGTTCGGGCAGGCCGATAATTGGTATTTTAGCAGAATATGACGCCCTGCCGGGAGTATCACAAAAGGCTGTCCCTCGCAAAGAGGCTCGTGAAGATGCAGTTAACGGCCATGCATGCGGACATTGTCTCTTCGGAACTGCAAGCTCAGCAGCTGCAATCGCGACCCGTTATGCGATGGAAAAACACGGGCTGAAAGGCACCATCCGTCTTTACGGGTGTCCGGCGGAGGAGCTTGGGGCGGGTAAGATTTATATGTCCAAAGCGGGTCTTTTCGATGACTGCGATATATCTTTTCACTGGCATCCTGATGATAAGACGAAAGTCTGGGCAGGTTCATCAAAAGCAGTTATTACGGCGAAGTTTAATTTTCACGGTTTATCAGCTCATGCGGCCGCTTCGCCGCACGAAGGCAAAAGTGCTTTAGATGCGGTTGAACTGATGAATATCGGAGCAAACTTTCTTCGCGAACATCTTACCGAAGATGCGAGGATTCACTACGTGATAACCAACGGCGGAGATGCACCTAATATTGTACCGCCAGAGTCACAGGTCTGGTATTTCGTACGGGCCGATAAGCACAGCGACGCTGTAATTATCTTCGAGCGGATGCTTGATATGGCCAGAGGCGCTGCACTGATGACGGGCACGACGGTCGATTGGGACATAGGCTCGGAGTGTCCGGAGCTATTGTCTAATCATGTTCTGTCTGAACTGATACAGAAAAATCTTGAATTAGTCGGTGCGCCGAAATTTACCGAAGCAGAGAAAAGGTTTGCAGCGGAAACACAAAAGGCACTGAATGGACCATTCGAATATTCACTTTGCGAAGTCATTGAGCCTCTTGTCGAAAAGCCCACCGGTCTTAAAGGCTCGACAGATGTTGCGGCAGTAAGCTGGATAGTACCGACATCGGGTCTGCGGACGGCCTGTTTTACTTACGGGGCTCCACTGCACAGTTGGCAGGTTACGGCCTGTGGTGGGATGAGCATCGGAGAAAAGGGAATGATAATAGCGGCACGGACGCTGGCTTATTCAACAGTCGAGACTTTAACGAAGCCGGAATGGATTGAAAAGGCAAAGGCAAGTTTTAAAAAACAAAAAGAGGGACGTGATTTTGTCTCTCTGCTGCCAGAAGAGTATAAGGTTCCCGAGAAAAACAGACAGGAAAACAGGCAAGGGCAATTTGAAAAACCTTAACGGTTATTTTTCTCTTGCTTTTTTGGGCGTTTCGGCTAAATTTTACAAATAAAATAACAAATTGGAGACAGAGCTATGGTAGGTAAAAATATAAGGCTTGAGCGGTTAATAGACCGCAATACTGGTAAAACGGTGATAATCCCGATGGACCATGGAGTTACGGTGGGGCCAATTGCAGGACTGGCGAATATGCGAGAAGCGGTCAGCAAGGTGGTTGCCGGCGGGGCAAACGCCGTTCTTATGCACAAAGGGGTTCCCCGGTTTTGCCACAGAGGCGAAGGCAAAGACGTAGGTTTGATTATTCACCTTTCGGGCGGGACTTCGATGAGCCCGGACCCAAACGCAAAAGAACTGGTCTGCACGGTAGAAGAAGCAATCAAGACAGGTGCAGACGGAGTGAGCGTTCATATAAATCTCGGAGCAGACACCGATAAGGAAATGCTGCGGCAGTTAGGGTTTGTCGGGGAGAGGTGTTACGAATGGCAGATGCCGCTTCTCGCGATGATGTACACCCGTGGGTCGAAAATTAAAAATGAATATAACGTGGCCAACGTCAAGCATGCCGCAAGGGTCGCAGCCGAATTAGGCGCCGATATCGTGAAGGTGGTTTATACGGGCAGTCCGGAAAGCTTTTCCGAAGTGATTGAGGGGTGTCCGTTACCGGTAGTTATAGCGGGCGGTGAAAAAATGGAGAGCGATGAGGACATTTTCAATATGGTTGAGGGTGCTCTAAAAGCCGGCGCTGCGGGCGTATCGGTCGGAAGAAACGCCTTCCAACATGAAAACCCGACCAAGATGGTCAAGACACTTAGCCAAATGGTCCACAAAAAGGCCACTGTCGAAGAGGCAATCGCAATGCTTCAAGGCTAAAGAACCGGATGCAAAACGTGAGTAAGGGACAAGTGAAATGAAAAAATTTTGGGTGAATGCGGTACCTTACAATAAGGAGGTTATAATATCTGCGCTAGAGAGCGGGGCTGAGGCGGTGGTTTTGCCGGATGGGGACAGTGAGAAAGTACGGGAATTCGGCAAGATAAAAACCGTCGAAGCCAAAGGGGACATCCAGCCGGGCAAAGATGTCGAGTTTATTGATATTTCCGGCAAGGCGGACGAAGATAAAGCTGCGGCAGCAGATGCAGAAAAAATAGTGGTTCTTCGAATGCTTGACTGGACGATTATCCCGATTGAAAATCTTCTTGCGCGGCGAGGCAAAAATATTATGGTGCAGGTTGAAAACAGCAACCAGGCAAAACTTATGGTCGAAATCATGGAAAAAGGAGTTGACGGGGTATTGCTTAATACGACCGAGGTAAACGAGATTAAAAAGACGGCTGAAATCATTCAGGGTATAAGTGAAAAAATCGCTCTGGTAACAGCAACGATAACGAATACCAAACAACTTGGAATGGGTGACCGGGCCTGTCTGGATACGTGTACGCAGATGACGCTCGGGGAGGGAATGCTTGTCGGCAATACGGCTTCGGGATTTTTCTTAGTGCATTCGGAATCCATCGACAATCCTTACGTGGCGGCACGGCCTTTCCGTGTAAACGCCGGAGCCGTGCATGCATACACGCTTGCACCGGGTGGTAAAACCAAATACTTAGCCGACCTTAAAGCCGGGGACGAGGTTATGATTGTTGACTGCAAGGGCACAAGCCAGACAGCTTACTTAGGCCGAAACAAGATTGAAAAAAGGCCGATGATGCTCATAGAAGCCGATGCCGAGGGCGCACCGATATCCCTTGTTATGCAAAATGCTGAGACGATTCGCCTGGTCAGCCCGGAAGGAAAGGCAATTTCGATTACGAGCTTGAAGCCGGGAGATAAGGTTCTCGGGCATATTGAAAAGGCCGGCAGGCATTTCGGTATGCAGGTCGATGAAACACTGGTAGAAAGATAAAGCATAAACAATAGTTTCTGTTAGGAAAAAAAGTGAGAAGATTAACGAATATTTTAGCTACAGCGATAATGGTGGGTTTTTCAGCAGTGAATGTTTTGGCGACGACAGTTCTTGTAGAGGCGGAGAATTTCGATGACCCCGGTGGATGGGTAGTTGACCAGCAGTCGATGGACCAGATGGGGTCAGCATACCTTCTGGCACACGGACTTGGCACCGGAGTTAATGACGCTACAACAAAGGTAAAATTTCCGGAGACGGGAACATACCGGATATGGGTCCGTACACGAGACTGGATTGCAGTTTGGAAAGCCGGGGAAGCACCGGGGAAATTTCTGGTGCTAATCAATAATAAACCTATAAATAAAATATTCGGCACCGAGGGGGCACAATGGCACTGGCAGGATGGAGGACGTGTCGAAATCAGCGAAAAAGAAATCCAACTTGGACTGCATGATTTGACAGGCTTTGAAGGTCGCTGTGATGCGATTGTTTTTACAAAACATCTGGATTTTAGGCCGCCAAATGAAGGTGAACCGATGGCGGGTTTTAGACGGAAAGTTCTCGGGATGCCGGAAAAACCGAAAGATGCAGGTAAATTTGACCTTGTAGTTGTGGGTGGGGGTATGGCAGGAACATGTACGGCAATCTCGGCCGCTCGTCTCGGACTTGAAGTTGCGCTGATACAGAACCGTCCGGTATTAGGCGGAAACAACAGTTCGGAAGTTCGGGTCCATTTAAACGGCAGGATTAACCTGCCACCGTATCCTGCGCTGGGGAATATTGTCAAAGAACTTGACTCCGGGCGACAAGGAAATGCAAAGCCGGCTTCCAATTATAATGACAAGGACAAACTGCGTATAGTTCAGTCTGAGAAGAATATACACCTTTTTCTTAATATGCACGCCTACAAGGTTGAGATGCAGGGAAATCGGATTGCGGCTGTTATTACCAAGCATATCCGAAACAGCGAGGAACTGCGCTTTGCGGCAGCTTTGTTCGCCGACTGCACGGGTGACGGTGCAATAGGCTATATGGCCGGTGCGGACTATCGCTATGGACGAGAAGGTAAAAACGAAACAGGCGAGTCAATGGCACCGGTAAAAGGCGATAATATGGTCCTCGGTACATCGGTGATGTGGTATTCAGTGGAAACTGACAAACGTTCGCCTTTTCCCGCCTGCCCATGGGCACTGAAGTTCAATGAAGAAAGCTGTCAAAATGTAACTTCTGGTGAATGGGACTGGGAAACGGGTATGAACCAAAACCAGATTACCGAATTTGAACATATCCGTGATTATTCTTTTCGCGCCATCTACGGCAACTGGGCATTTCAAAAGAATTACAGCGGAGACCAAGCAAAATATTTAAATCGGAAGCTCGAATGGGTAGCTTATATCGGTGGAAAACGTGAATCGCGGCGTCTGCTTGGTGATGTAATTCTGCAACAGCAGGATATTCAGCAATACAAACAGTTTCCCGATGCATCCATTACAACAACATGGAGTATCGACCTTCACTATCCTGAGCCGGAAAATTCCAGGCACTTTCCCGGTGGTGAATTTCGGTCGATATGCAAGCAGCCAGAAATCAAGCCCTATCCTATTCCCTACCGCTGCCTGTACTCTCGCAATATCGAGAATTTGATGATGGCAGGAAGAAACATAAGCGTTACTCATGTAGCCCTTGGAACAGTGAGAGTGATGCGAACTACGGGAATGATGGGCGAGGTGATAGGGATGGCCGCCTCGCTGTGCAGGAAACACGACACCGGGCCAAGAGGGGTATATGAAAATTATCTTGATGAGTTGAAGCAACTTATGAAACGCGGTACGGGTAAAGAAGTTGTCAGAAGACTGATTAGGAATTAATCGAAAGTTAATAAAAGAAAAAGGGATTTCAATGTTAATAACTTGGAATGAAATAATAGGTATAGTATTAGCGATTATATGCGGCGCCGGGATTGGTCTTGAGAGAGAAATCAGCGGCAAGGTCGCCGGGCTTAGAACAAACGTCCTGATATGTCTTGGAGCAGCTGTTCTTACTATTCTTTCCAAAGAGATAGGAGCAGGTTTAGGAGATTCAGCTACAAGAATAGCGGCACAAATTGTAACAGGTGTCGGTTTCCTTGGAGCCGGAGCTCTTATTCGTGACAGAGGGGGTATCCACGGCTTAACTACTGCAGCAACTATCTGGCTTGTTGCAAGTATCGGAATGGCCTGCGGGGCAGGTCACTACACGCTGGCCGGTATCACTACAGCTTTGGCAATCGGTGTTCTTTTCGGCATTCCATATGTATCAAAAAGTATTGCCGAACATCACAGGAAAGAAAAGACAGATAGTGACATGGCTGATTAAGTTCACATAACAAGCAGTATAAAACTATTTTAAATTGACGACATTTATCCGGCTTTAAGATTTAACAAAAAAGTCTCTCAAGTTTTAGTTGACCAGCAAATAGAATATAGTTATTGTATCGGCGACATAAAACCAATTAAAAAAATACAGTTAAAGTTCAGGAGAGAATAGCCAATGGCTCCATTAGACTGGGTTATTGTAGGCGCGTATGTATTAATTGCCATCGGGATCGGAATCTATTTTACCAAAAAAGCTTCAAAAAGCACGACTGACTTTTTTGTCGCGGGCAGGTCGCTGCCATGGTTTATCGCCGGGACCTCAATCGTTGCAACGACGTTCTCGTGTGACACGCCGCTCAACGTTGCCGGAATGACACATCGAACCGGAATCTTTATGAACTGGTTCTGGTGGAGCGCGGCGATAGGCCAGGCGGCTACGATTTTTTTCTTTGCCAGACTATGGCGCAGAACCGAAGCACTCACCGACATTGAGTTCGTAACCAAAAGATATGACGCCTCCAGAGCTACCTCTATACTCAGAGTCTTCAGGGTCTTCTATGACGGCATTGGGGTAAACTGTCTGGTCACCGCCTCGGTTACCTTTGCAATGGCAAAGATTCTAAAAGTTATGCTGAACCTGTCCGACACACCTGTATTCCATGCGACCTTTTTTGGAGATGTTACTCCGTCAGCGTTATTAATAATCATTCTGGCCGTCTGCGTCATGATATACGCTACACTATCGGGACTCTACGGTGTAGCGTATCTGGACTTCGTACAGTTTATTCTCGCTATGGTGGGCTCAATCACTCTGGCGGTCATAGTCTACGTCGATGTCTCGACCGCAGGCGGAACTTCGATGATGGATAAACTCTCGGCCGCCCCTAATTTCAAACAGGAAATAATAAGATTCTTCCCCAGCTTCAATACCTTCGACATCGTAACTGTCACTTTCCTTGTCTATGTGTTTATTGCGTGGTGGCCCATGAGTCCGGGGCATGGATATTTTGTACAGCGACTGCTGGCAACACGCTCGGAAAAGGATTCAATGCTGGCCTTTCTATGGTACAACATCTGTCATTACATAATTCGTCCCTGGCCATGGATTATTGTCGGGGTCTTCGCGTATCATTATTTCCCCGATCTGACGGACTCGGAAAGTTCGTTCCCATTGATGATAAATAAATTCATGCCCGTCGGATTGAAAGGGATTATGGTCGCATCGTTGCTGGCGGCGTTTATGAGCACTATTGATACGCATCTGAACTGGGGCAGTTCATATCTTATCAACGACCTCTATAGGCCGTTCATAAACAAAAACGCGACCAAGAAACACTATGTCAAAGTCTCAAGAATAGGGATGATTTTCCTGATTGTTGTAGCTCTTTTGATTACCACAAAACTGGAACGTATAATCGAAGCCTATATGTATCTTATGGTATTTTAGGG
>CAZTKW010000011.1:19301-19697 GCA_964614315.1 uncultured Pirellulales bacterium | reverse complement strand
TCTTGGCAGGGAATTAGGTGCACAACGTTCTGAAGATGATTGTTACATCGACGGTCAGGCAAAGTACCATCGAATCGCCCGTTTGTCAACCTTCCAGAGTGGGCTAAAGATAGTCCTTCAGGCGGTTGAACATCACAGAATTGCCCTCATGTGTTCGGAGGCCGACCCCATAACATGCCACAGAACGATACTGGTATGTCGCGAATTGAAAAGGCTATGTCCTGAATTGAAGATAAATCACATATTAGCAGATGGTACAGAAGAACGACAGGAGATGTCAGAGAAACGGCTCATTAACCTTCACAAGCTTCAACCGGAGCTATTTGGAGAACTGACATCAGTCTCTGGCCTGATTGACAAAGCCTACGACTTACAGGCAGAAAAAATAGCATACAA
>CAZTKW010000011.1:0-19291 GCA_964614315.1 uncultured Pirellulales bacterium | reverse complement strand
CCGTAGAAGCATGAAACTCTTCGCTATCGTATTTTTCTCCTGGTATTTTTGGCCGAATCGGATATACTTAAATGTAAAGTTAAGGCGTGCAGTGAAGGGGCAACTCATATTTGTCAGGCATCGAGCTTTCCCGCCATAAAAGAAAAGTTGTAAGGCCGGTCCGGCAGCCTGGCTCGGGGGCACGAATCACTTTTTTTGCATCAGGGTTGGTTTTCTCTTTTGAAGCCATTCCGGCAGTTGGTCGTGTGTTACGTTCTGCCATAACCCTTTATTGCGGCTGCGGGCGCTTGCCTCTAATTGTTTATAGCGCTGGTAAAAGCTGTGACGGAATCGCAGGTCCGCATAGGCGAAACCCTCCGACAGCAAAACCTCATTCAGGAATTTGCTGTCGGAAAGTTGAACGTAAGCTAACAGCCTGCCGTACTTGCCTCTTGTGCGGTGTTTTTCGAGATAGACGGTAACCTGTTTTCCAAGAGCTGTTGTTGTTGTGAATTCGGCGGCCTGCGGGCCAAAATAGCAAACTCCTTTTTGAGGGTGTTTGCTTTCAGGGGTGTCAATTCCCAAAAGCCTTATCCTCGTGGTCTGGTGTTTGCCATCGGGAACATCTATATCGATGGTGTCACCATCGACGACATTTGCGACGGCGAAAGTTTTGCCGTGGTACTTTTGGAAATCATAGTTTAGTACCTGATTTTCAGATTTGGGCGTCTGCTGCAATTTATGATTTGCAGGTCTGTGGTCAAGCCAGATAAATACGGCTGCGACCAGCAGGCAGAAAATGACTATGGCGTTGAGCCGGCGTCTGCTCATTGCATAAGTGGTTTTGTTTTTATTGTCTCCCATAGCTCTCAAAGAAAAGACAGGGATTTCTAATCCCGAATTTTTTTCTCTGTATATTATGCGCTCTCAGTGGTTAATTACTTCTTTAATCAAAGACTTACCCGCTGACCTTTTTTCGTTTTTCAGCCGGCCTGTCCAGTTCAAAGGCGGTGCAAACTGCCTTGAGGGCTTTTTGAGCCTGCTTCTTGTCAACGATACAGCTTATACGAATTTCACTGGTGGTAATAGAATCAATATTGACCTTGGCTTTTGCCAGAGCGCCGAACATCTTATCGGCCACACCGTAATGGGTTCGCATACCAACCCCAACTACGGAAACTTCGGCGATATCATCGCGAATGAAAATGCTTTGGCAACTTACCTTGTCTTTGATTTGTTCTGCCGCTTTCCTGGCAGAGGCCAGGTCCGAGGTTCCGACTGTAAAGGACAGGTTTGCCTTTTCGGGACTGATTTCCGTTTGTACGATGTCATTTACAACCACCTTTGCCTTTGCCAGATGAGAAAATACTTTTGCGGCGTTGCCGGGTTTATTATCCACTTCCACAAGTGTTATTTTTGCCATTTTTTTCTGGATGGTAGCTCCCGAAACAACCAGGTCTTCCATTTGTGATTCTTCTGAGGTAATCATTGTTCCCTCCGTTTTCTGGAGACTGCTTCTTACATGGATTTTAACATTATATTTCTTTCCAAACTCTATAGCACGACTGTGCATCACGTCGGCTCCAAGACTCGCCAGTTCGAGCATTTCATCGTAGCTTATCTGGTGCATTTTCACAGCTTTTGTGAATATACGCGGGTCCGTGGTGTAAATCCCGTCGACGTCGGTATAAATCTCGCATTCTTTGGCGCCGAGAACCGCAGCCAAAGCTACGGCACTTGTATCAGAACCGCCTCTGCCGAGTGTAGTTATGTTTTCATTTTCATCCATACCCTGAAAACCTGCGACGAGAACTACTTTGCCTTTATCCAGTTCTTTATTAATACGCTTGGCCTCGATACTTTTTATACGCGCTTTGGTATGGACGCTGTCGGTAATCATACGGATTTGCCTGCCGCTAAAGCTGATAGCTTTATGCCCCTTTGCTTCAAGAGCCATAGCAAAAAGCGAGACTGTTTGTATTTCACCGGTACTGAGCAACTGGTCCATCTCACGTTCCGGTGGGTTGGGATTAAGCTCCAAAGCATCGGCAATCAGCTGGTCGGTCTGTTTGCCGCGGGCAGAAGCAACCACCACAACCGAAAAGCCGTCTTTGACGGCTTTGATAACCCGCGAGGCGGCACGACGAATCTTTTGTGCATTGGCCACAGATGTGCCGCCGAATTTTTGTACAATTATCGCCATATTCAACCGGTTAAAAAACCATTTTTAATGTCCGTCAGATTCAGATTCAAACAGTTTAGTAGTATTCAAAATACGCCGCTATTGTTTTATTCTAATAGTATCTTTCTTGAAAACTAATATTATGCCGTATTTACAAAACTTAACATTAACCTTAAATCAGTTCAAATTCAATTCTCGCTTATTTATTTTTCTCTTATGCTGCAAAAGAACAACCGGAATTACCCGGGCGAATTCGGCTCGGGGCTGATAATGCGAATCTCGATTGTTTTGAATATACGCTTTGCCGTTGTAACATCTTCACTGACCGGCTGTATCGTTTTACCATCGGGGCTGTTGAGTACGGACTGGCCGTAAAGCTGCGGCACAATTTTTTCACCGGGTTTAGCGATGATTTGGCCACGGTAAATCAACGCCGGCTGGCCGACAAAGTCCCAATCAACGGTTTTTGCCTTTTCGTCCTGATCTTTGTATTTAGCATTGAAATCGCCGGCGAGGTTAACCTCAATCCAGCATATCCATTGGCTGCCGGAGGCGACTTTAATACTGGTTTTGAATTGCTCCTGCTGTGGGGTGGCTCCTGTGACGGTATCCGGGGCGGGGTTGTCAAAATCCGGCGGCCCGAGCTTATTGTGTTCCTGCTGGAACACTTCGAACCAGCGAGGCAGAGCGCCTTTTCGCTCGGCCGTACCTATCCAATCGCCGGTGCCTGACCGGTAGGTAACAAATACGGTTTGCAGCCGACCACTGACAGGTTCTTCGAGCCAGATAGCAAACTGTGCCGGTTCGCTAAAAGGAGTAAGAAACGGCAGTTCCATATCCTGACGTATGTCAAACTCAATCAGAACAGGTCCGGCAGGCTTTGATATAACTTTGGCTTGTTCGTTTCTAACCTGGCAGGCCGGCACTATTACTAACAGAGCCGTCAATGCAAATATTATAAGAATTATCCAATTCGGCAATTTCATAACAAATCTCCCGGCCTTAAGGGTTGTCTGTTCCTGTATTCGATAGTCATAAACTGTTTTCTACACCTGGTCGGGAATGTAATATGGCTTGCGATATACTGGTTTGAGAAGTTTGTTGGCTTCGTCGCTGTTTGCAAAGGTTTCGGTTTTGGCATCAAAGATGAGTTGTTTATTGCCTGCACGGTAAGCGAGGTTGCCTAAGTGCGCCATAGAGGCACTGTAGTGGCCATACTCGATATCACCATTGGGCCGTTTGCGTGAACGGATACAATCGATGAAGTTCTGATTGTGCAGTTCGTCAGGATAATAACCATATTCATAATCAACAACCTTGCCGTCACCTTCAAATACCTGCCAGCCTCCGCCCATCCGACCGACATACATCATTCGTTTTGTGCCGTAAATCTCGATTCTTGTTGCATTTTGCGGCCAGTATGGAAATTTATCTCCGAAGCGCACATCTTCCTGTGATTTCTTGTTATATGGTGTAAAGTTCAACATCTCACAGGTCATAGTGAATTTGCCATAGTCATAGGTAACAGCCTGCGTGTCAGGTGTTTGGCGTTCGTCATCGAAGGCAAGACGCCCGCCGGCACAGTAAACAGCCTTTGGGTGCGGAGGCTCGCCGAGCACCAAGCGTGCCAAATCCATCTGGTGGGTAGCTCCTCCCCCAAGCATTCCACTTGAATATTCCCAGTAACTTGACCAGCCGCGATGCCGACTTAGATTATATGGTACCATCGCCGCCGGACCAAGCCAGCGGTCCCAGTCGAGTCCGGCTGGTGTTTGGCTGTCCGGGCGAGGTCTCCACCCGCTGCCGGGCAGCATATGGTATACCTTTACGTGCACTACCCTGCCGAGGTTGCCGCTTTTGATATACTCCCGCGCCGAGAAGCCGTATGTGGCGCTTCTGTTTTGCGTTCCGCACTGGACAATTCTGTTATATTTGCGCGCCGCCTCGACCATCTTACGACTTTCCCAGATAGTTCGCGAGATGCTCTTTTCAACCATGACATCTTTTCCTGCCTGACAGGCCCAGACAGTACCCAAAGCGTGCCAGTGTTCAGGTGTCGCTATAACTACACCATCCACATCTTTGTCGTCAAAGACCTCCTTCATGTCGATTATGCGTTTTGGGGCATAACCTTGAATTTCCTCCAGGCCCTGCATAGCCCAGCCGCCGCGACTGTCGTCAACATCACAGATATATTTTGTTTCGACATTTTTAAGTTTAGTCATAGCCTGTATCACTACGCTGCCGCGTCCACCGGCGCCTATCAAAGCCAGCACCACCTTTTCATTAGCGCCGAGCACTCTGCGTGGAGCCAATGAAACGGCTGCAACACCAAGGGCAGCACCACGAACCGAACTGTTTAGAAACTGGCGTCTGTTTATATTTTCCATGGTTTCAGTTTTCCTTTGTTAAAAACATGATTTTTCATAAAGTGTTTAACTATCTTTTCAAGAAAAAACTTGCGTTGTTATATTATACGATTCAGACCAAAAAGTGTTATCCGCTTTTCAGAAAATATTCCATCAACTCAAAGCCTTTGTTTATTTTGAATCCTGACTTTGCGGCATTGGCTTCACTGAAGTTTTCATGCAAAATACCGCTGACATCAGTTCCTGCCATCGCAAAAGGAACCGGCTCGGCTGAATGAGCACAGGTTCTGATGGGAGTCGGATGGTCCGGTGTTACGAGTATTTTCCAGTTATCATAGCTTTGGAGAGCCTCATAAACAGGACCAACGATATACTTATCTATCTGCTCGATGGCTTTTTTCTTCAGATTTGCGTTGCCGTTGTGTGATGCTTCATCCGGTGCTTCTATGTGCACAAAAACGATATCATATTTATCGAGAGCCTCTATTGCGGCAGAGGCTTTGCCTTCGTAGTTTGTATCGACAAAACCCGTGGCACCTGGTACATCTATCAGGTCAAACCCGATGAGTCTGGCCAAACCTCTTGCCAGGTCAACACCGGTAATAAGCGCACCTTTGAGGCCGAACCGTTTTTCGAAGCTTTCCATTTGAGCCCTTTTGCCTTGTCCCCAGAGCCAAATGGAACTGACCTGATTTTCGTCAAGGTCTTTTCTGATTTTATTGATGTCGTGATTGGCAAAAAGCTGCTGAGTTCGAGCCATTAAGTCGATGAGAAAATCTGCTCCTTTGCCCCGGGGCAAAATCTTTTCTATTGCAGTCCCTATATAATCATGCGGCGGACAAGTCTGAACGTCAAAATCAAACTCTTTGAAGACCAACAAGTGTCTGTAACTTACGCCGGTATAAAAACAAATTTGTTCATTACCGAACTGCTCATCCAACTCTTTTATCAGTTTTGCGGCCTCTTCAGTAGAGATGTGTCCGGCGCTGTGGTCGGCCAGTTTACCGTCGGCGATAGTAACGAGATTACATCTGAAGACCCAGTCATCATCGGATAATTTGATATTACGTGCGACCGCTTCAATCGGCGCTCTGCCTGAATAGTATCGTTCGGGGTCATATCCCAGCAGGCTCATCTGGGCAACGTCACTGCCGGGGTCCATATTTTCCGGTACCGTCCGGACAAGACCCTGTTTGCCGGAAGTGCTGATTTTGTCCATATTGGGTATTTCGGCGGCCTCGAGCACGGTCTTATTGCCAAATTGCTCCAGCGGCTCATCCGCAGCACCATCGGGAACTATTATAACATATTTAGCCACTAATCCTTGTCCTCCGGAATATCCTCTATTCTTATACAAACCGGTTTTCCATTGATAACATCCAATGCTTCCAGGTCTTTTAATGCGGCGGTGATGTTTTTCTGCTGGGTAGGATGTGTGATTATTACCACCGGAACGGTATTGAGGGGGCCACGTCCCTCTCGTTGCAATGCGCCGGATATACTTATCTGGTGGTCACCCAATACTTTGCTAAAGTGCGCCACTCCGCCCGGCTGGTCCTTGACCATCATTTTGATATAAAAGCGGCTTATGATGTTGTCGATTTTTTCTATTAACGAAACAGTCTCGCTGCGCGGTTTCAGATGCAGGTGGCGAAAAGTATTGGCTGAATTGCCCAGAGCCACATCGATGATATCGGCAACAACCGCACTTGCCGTCGGCATCATTCCGGCACCCCTGCCATAATACATTACCTGTCCGACAGCATTGCCGAATACGCTGACAGCATTAAACGGGCCGTTCACTCGGCCAAGGGGGTTGTCTGCGGTAATAAAAGACGGGTGCACACGAAGCGAAATTTTGTTGTCCTCGGTTCTTTGTCCAATGGCCAGCAATTTGAGGACATATCCCATTTCGCCGGCATAACGAATATCATCTTTTGAAACTGATTCGATACCCTCAACAAAGATATCTTCGAGCGTAATGTCATAACCGAATGCAATGGAGGAGAGAATAGCCAGCTTGTGTGCGCTGTCACCGCCGCTGATATCCAGTGTTGGGTCGGCCTCTGCATAGCCTTTTTGCTGAGCCTGCGCCAGGGCCTCGGAGAAATCCTCGTTTCGGCTGGTCATATTCGAGAGGATATAATTACAGGTTCCGTTAACGATGCCGTACATTGCCGTGATGTTGTTTGCGGCCAGGCCGGTCCTCAGCCCGGAAATAATCGGTATGCCGCCGGCACAACTGGCTTCAAAGGCTATACAGCGATTATTTTTATGGGCGGCTTCATAAAGCTCATTGCCGTGTTCGGCCAAGAGGGCCTTGTTGGCGGTAACGACGTCTTTGCCTGCTTCGAGCATTTTAAGCTGAATTTGTTTTGCTGCCTCAGTTCCGCCAACCAACTCGATACCAATGCTGATGCTGCCGTCTTTTAATAGTTTGTTTATATCATCGGTGAGAATCCCATCCGGCAATTTTACCGGTCGGGCAGATTTCGTATCGACATCGACAACGCAGGCAAGTTCCAGGCGCAGGCCTGTTTTGGCCGCTATGGAATCGGCTCCTTCGGTTATTATTTTTGCGACACCACAACCGACGGTACCAAAGCCGACAAGTCCGATTTTTACTTGTTTTTCAACCATATTTTCGTGTCTCGTAAATCGCGATTAGTGTTTTGTTTTTTGTAGTCTACGAATACAATAGAAAATAGTCAATAGGGAACAATCAATAATTGAGACATAGGGTTCGAGTAAAAAATACCAAATAAAGCTTTATAGGCACATAAAACATATGAAAATAAGTGACCAGGCGGACTATAATTTGTAAACTAAATAAGAATGATAAACGGGCTGATGCCAAATGGTGAATATTATTGTAGATACAGTAAATGTAGTCGTTAAGAGTTTTCAAGGTATTAAATAAGATGGGAGCTTTACTTCTTTAACCGGCTAAGATAAAGGTGAAAAGCGTATGAATTTGAACCCACACCAGAATTGCAAGCATGTAATAATAATTGTTCGTTGGAAAAATATCAAAGAGGGTGGGCATGCTGTCGCTGATAAAAGACACTTGGACACTTGCAATAAGAAAGAATACATAAGTGTTACAGACCCACCCCAAAGGCCAGAAAGATAAATACAAAATAGAAATTCTTGATAAACTGTGCGAAAAGGGAGTAACCTACACATTCGCAGAATGATGGAATGAATTCCTATAGGAAACTTTCTATTTTTTACTTACTCACGGACTGAATTACGGCAGTAGCCTAATTGGTGCGAGACTTCGCTCAAATAAAACTGTTGATTTTTGCTACGCATATCATTTCTGTTACCTATTGTAATTTTTTGACGCAGGGGACAAGCCATCTTCAAATTACTATTGTTTTTCTCTGTGGGCTCTGTGGTTTAGAGGTCATATTCTTTGATTTTTCGGTATAGGGTTCTTTCGCCGATGCCGAGGATTTTAGCGGCCTTTTCGCGGTTGTTGCCCGTTTTAGCGAGGGTGTCTATGATGGCCTGCTTTTCCAGTTCGTCGAGCGGCATACCGCCTAAATCGGCCGCCCTGTCACCTGCGGGCAACTGGCGCCTCCGTGCTATCTCAGGCGGAATATCCTGGACATCGAGCCTTTTTCTATCGCACATCACAACCATCGTTCTGATACTGTTGCGAAGCTGGCGGATGTTGCCGGGCCAGTCATAGTTTGAAAGGAGGGTCTGAGCCGCTTGGGTTATACCAGTAACCTGAGAGCCGGTTTCGGCGGCAGCTTCTTCAAGGAAATATTCTGTAAAAGCGGGTATGTCTTCGATTCTGTCGCGCAGAGAGGGCAGTGAAATGCTCACCCCCTTGATTCTAAAGTACAAATCCTGCCTGAACTTTTTCTCTTCAATGAGTTCAGTCAGATCGTGGTTTGTCGCACTGATAATGCGGACATCGACGACAATCGGCTTATGCGAGCCGACCGGTATGACAATTCCGTCTTCGATAACGCGCAGCAGTTTGGCCTGCATATTCAACGGCATATCGCCAATCTCATCCAGAAACAGAGTTCCCTTGTCGGCTATCTCGAAGAGGCCTTTGCGGTCGGCGGCTGCGCCGGTAAAAGCCCCTTTTACGTGGCCGAAGAGCTCGCTTTCAAGGAGGGTTTCGGTCAGTCCGGCACAATTTACCGGTCGAAAGGGCTTGTCGGCCCGGAGCGAATTGTCGTGAATGGCCCTTGCCAGCAGCTCCTTGCCGGTACCGGAAAGGCCTTCAATCAGGACGGATATGTTGGTAGGCGCCACACGCCGCAAGACCTCGAATATACCTTTTATTGCGGGATTGGTACCGCGCACACCTTCAAATATGAACTGTTCCGCCCTATCGGGCTGTCGCTGGTGGAGATGGGCCTTCGAAGCTTTTCGGATGGCCTCGCCGGTGAGTGTACGAAGCTGGTCTATATCAATCGGCTTGACGAGATAATCATAAGCTCCCTGCCTTATAGCTTTCTTACAGGTATCGATGGTTGCGTATGCCGTAATCAAAATGACTTCGGTATCGGGATTATATTTTTTGGCTTCTTCGAGCACATCCAATCCGTCGATATCACCGCCCAGCTTCAAATCAGTAACAACGACATCGACCATTTGCTCTCGGAGGATTTCCAGAGCATTTTTGCCGTTGTAAACTGCAATTGTTTTTGCTTTCAGCTTCTCAAGGGATTCGGCGACTCCGTCGGCGTGTTCGCGCTCGTCGTCAACAACCAAAATTACAGTATCTTTTGCCATTAAATTTCCACCTAATCAATCGCCGGATTCGGCAAGGGGCAGTTTTATCGTAAATGACGTTCCTTTGCCCGGCTCACTGTTAACAGCTATCGTGCCATTGTGTGCCTCGACTATTTTTTTTGTTGTCGCTAAACCAAGACCGCTGCCCTGCGGCCGGGAAGAATAAAATGCATCGAAGATATTAGCCAGTTTTTCCGGTTCAATACCGATGCCGGTATCACTAAGCTCAATCACTGCATTACCTTCCTGGCTTGCCGTCCTTATTATCAGCTCCCCGCCGTCGCTCATAGCCTGCTGTGCGTTGATAAACAGGTTCAATATCGCCTGTTTTAACATATCCATATCGACTTTGCAAACAAGCGGCTTGTCGGACAGTCCCAGGCGAATGGTTATCGAGCGGCTTGTGGCCTGCGGGGAATAAAAGTCGACCATATCGCTGAGAAGCTCGTTAATATCGGCGTTTTCCACCTGTAGTTCGCCTCTGTCGAGATAACGCAAAAAGCCGTCAAGAATCTGCTCAACCCTGTCGGCTTCTTTTTGAATGACAGCGAGTTTTCTAAGTGCCCTCGCAAAGCTGTGGTTGTTTTTTTCCGAAGCCTCCAGTTCCTCGGCTGTCAGCTTGAGATTAATCTTTATGGTAGAAAGGGGATTTTTAATCTCGTGAGCAAGTTCGCCGGTCAACCTGCTTAATTCTTCAAGCTGTTTAGGATGTTTATTTTTATCGGTGTTATTCTTAGAGGCCTTTTTACGGCAAAGCAGTAGCAGAATCGGCGCCGTAACCGCCAAAGCAACAATGAAACCTGCTAAAAACTGCTGCATCTATTCTCCCCATCGCTTTCAATCCCGGCGCTCTGGAAACAATATCATAAAACGTTTTAACCTCCCCCCGGGTAATCCTGTTACTCTTTCTTTACAGGTTCCTGTTTTTCATCTTTTTTTTCGTCTTTTTCCAATTCGGCAACAGCGGCTTTTCGGGAAAGTTTGATTCTGCCCTGGTCGTCAATCAATACTAATTTCACGGGTATCAAATCGCCTACCTTGCAAACCCCTTCGACGTTCTTGACAAAACCACTGCTTAGTTCGCTTATATGGCACAAGCCTTCAACGCCCGGGGTAATTTCAACAAACGCTCCAAAGTCTTTCACAGACACTACTCTTGCCTGCGGATATATTTTTCCTACCTGTGGCGGCTGAGTCATTGCTTCGATTATTTCCTTGGCCTTGAGGTGACCATCGTCATTGATGCAGCTTATGTAAATAGTGCCGTCTTCCTCAATCTCGATGGTCGTGCTTGTCTGTTCCTGAATACTCTTAATCATCTTGCCGCCCGGGCCGATTACCTTGCCGATAAACTCGGGGTCGATTTCGATGCTTATCAGCTTCGGTGCATATTTGCTTAATTCGGGCCTGGCCTCGCTGATGACCTTGTTCATAGTCTCAAGTATCTCCATCCGGGCTTTTTTGGCACGCTCCAGCGCCTCGACCATAATATTATGCGCCAGCCCCTCGGCTTTTATATCAAGCTGTATTGCTGTAATACCATCAACCGTCCCGGCAACCTTGAAATCCATTTCCCCGAAATGGTCTTCCTCACCAAGAATATCGGTGAGCAGCTTATAACCGTTTTCGTCACTAACCATACCTATTGATATACCGGCAACCTGTTTTTTAATGGGAACACCGGCATCCATCAAAGCCAGCGACCCGCCGCAGACCGAAGCCATCGAACTGGAACCATTCGACTCGGTTATATCCGATACGATCCTGACGGTATATGCGAATTCGTCTTCCGGCGGTCTTACGCCTTCCAGGGCGCGTTCGGCAAGAGCGCCATGCCCGATTTCCCGACGGCCCGGACCGCGATTCGGACGAACTTCCCCAACCGAAAATGGCGGAAAATTGTAATGAAGGGTGAAATTTTGGGAGTACTCTTCCAATAAGCCGTCGATAATCTGGGCATCTCTGATTGTGCCCAGGGTTATGCTCACTATCGACTGAGTCTCACCGCGGGTAAATAATGCCGACCCATGGGTCCTCGGCAAAACGCCCACTTCACAATTAATCTGACGAACCTGAGTATCGCTTCTGCCGTCAGCTCTTTTACCTTCCAACAGCATCTTTTTAACAACCTGGCCCTCTATCTTCTTAAGTATTCGCTTGACCAGTGCCTTGTCATATTTTTCAGTCTCGTCTGTGGCATTGTCCGGTTCGGCGCAGTATTGAGTGTAAACCTGCTCGAACAATTCTTGTATTGCTTTTTTTCTGTCCTGCTTTTGGGGTATCTGCTTGAGTTCGTAAAGCTTGTCGGAAACTTCTGAATTAATCTTCGAATATAGCTGCTCATCGCTTTCTACCAGTGGAGTTTCCTTTTCAACGCCGACTTTCCCGGCCAGTTCCTCGATCATTTCACAAACTTCGGCAACCACTTTTTGTGCCGTCGCAATAGAATCAGCGATTACTTCTTCCGACAACTCTTTGGCCCCGACCTCAATCATATTCATCGCTTCTTTGTGTCCGCCAAGAAGCAGATTTAAGTCGCCTTCTGCAAGCTGAGTATATGTCGGGTTTATCACGAATTCTCCGTTGACCCTGCCTAACCTGCAGGTACCCGTAGGCCCTAAGAACGGTATCTTGCTTATCGTAAGTGCTGCGCTGGCCCCCATCATTGCCAGAATATCAGGGTCATTTTCACCGTCGGCGCTCAAAACAACCGCCATAATCTGCACTTCCTGAAAATAACCCTCCGGGAACAAAGGCCGAATAGGCCGGTCAATCATCCGCGCCGTCAAAATCTCCTTGGTGCTCGGCCTGCCCTCGCGCTTAATAAAACCGCCCGGGAATTTGCCCGCCGCACTGTGCTTTTCCCGGTAATCAACGCTTAGCGGGAAAAAATCAATATCCTCAAATCTCGGCGGCGCAGTTACTGCCGCTACAAGAACGATGGTGTCGCCGTATTGAACTACAACCGCACCGTCTGCCTGTTTGGCGATTTTGCCGGTCTCGATTGATAAAGTTCTGCCCCCAATTTCTCTTTCTACTCTGCATACATCAAACATACATTACCTCTTTATCAGAATCTGATTGCAACTGACTTGATTTATCCAAACTCAATGCTTTACTTTCGCAGGCCAAGCCGGGATATGATTTCCTTATAACGCCCGACATCTTTTTTGCTCACATATTTGAGCAATGCCGCTCTGTTCCCGACCATTTTCAGCAGCCCGCGCCTCGAGGCGTGGTCTTTGCGATGAATCTTGAGATGCTCGGTAAGCTCGTTGATTCTTGTTGTCAACAGTGCAACCTGTACCTCTGGAGAGCCGGTATCTCCCTTATGAGTCTCAAAATCGGTGATTATCTTCCCTTTTTTCTCAGCGGTCAGCATTTTTTCAAAATATCCTTCTCTTACTGTTTTTTAGCGGTCAAATGCTAAATATTGTCATTATTAACAATTATCCCAAATACTTCTTTTTTACGAATTCGGCATTATACCACCCTCCGGCAGCTTTGCAAGTCTTTTTTGCAGGTTTTAATTGTAAGCAAATTTCGCTCAAAAATGCTCACAGAGGAACCCATTTGCCTGCTATGGATGTTTATTCGACACATCAACTCTGCGGGAAATGCTCGGCGGCTGTCTTAACCTTCTTATTTTTTTTCCGGAGCTATCGGGCCGATGTATTTGCTCGCTATGACGATGTTGTCGAAATAGACGGGGTTAATTTTTGCGATATCTTCTTTTTTGACATTGTTGGCTTTTTGCGCGCCATAACCGATAAGATGTTCAAGCCAGACTGTATTGATTTTAAGGTTCATATCGGTTCGCAGCAGCAGACCTTCGAAAGGCTCACCACCTGATTCGAGAAGGTCGAAACCCATACCGGACCACTTGCCGCGAGGGATACCTTTTTTGACATGCATTGAGAGTTTACCGTCGATCCAGAGCCCGAATTCGCCGTCGCGTTTGTCCGGTGCACTGTTCATTTTAATCATGAGTTCGACGCACTGCCATTTACCGGGCGTCACGGCAACCGGGTCTATTGGCTTTGTAACGTTGCCCCAGTAGTTATTGTCGGCCGATATCTTCATCTCAGCCCAATAGCTGTAGAGGCACCACAGCCCGGGCGGCGGGTATTGGCCGTGGAAGCCGATAGGGTCGATGTAGACGTACATGTGGTCATTGCCTTGTGGTTTTGATCCGGCTTTGGGATAGGGCCAAGGCAGCTTTTCCTTATTGCACCCCATAATAACGAAATGGTGTTCGTAGCCATGCCCAGGTCCGAATTTGGTGTAGAATCGCAGGTACGCTTTGTCCATCTCTTCGAAAGTGGTAAAAAGGTATCCGCCGGTATCGCTGGTACCGATGACGTCCATATCAACAATTGCTTTGATGAGAAGTGAACGCTTGCCGGCACTGTTTTTGGGGGTGTCGTTTGGTAATGACATTATTTCGGGACGATGGATTGTACCCCATGCTCGGCGATCTTTAACGGCGCCCCAGCGATGCCCGATTTCTTCGATTGTGCCGGTTTCGAAGTCTTCCGTGAAGACAACATCAGCATCCTTTTCAATTCCTCTGTCACCAGGATACTTCTCTGCCAGGCCCCCATAACATGACAGATAAAAGCTAAGGATGAAAAGTACAGCAAGAACCGGGCAAAAAGGTGATTTGTGTTTAGTCATTTTGAATTCCTTACCTATAAGACAGCTTAATTTATACTGACATTTCCCAGTTAAACGGTTAAAAACAAACTTTTTCCAGTACGGCATCGATTAATTATACAAGACCTGCCTTGAAGTGTCAATTTTTGGGCAAAATTGACTCACCGGGCAGAGTCGGGAGTTGTCTGTCGATCGCGGCTTTTGCGATTCAGGGTGTTGTTTACCGGTGGAGTTATGTTAAAATAAATGCATGGGATTAAACAGGGCGAGTCTCCATCAAAGCTGTGGGAGTAGAAAATGAAGAAATTAATAATTTTGGATTGAATAATAGTGAAGAAAATATTTTTTTGCTCAAATCCCTTTCCTAAAACACCAAACTGGAGAAGCTTTGACTATGAGGGCGGCAATATGGCGCCATCACCATGAATCAGGAAGTTCGTAGAGCAGGATTTTAAAGTCTGAAACCTGGACAATATTTAAAATGAGAAAGTTTTCATTAGGTGAAAAATTTGATATGGCCGGATATATAGCAGAAAACTCCGGAGAATGAAAATCACCCATACCAGAACAATGGATTTTATGCTTTTTGCCGCTGGGAACATGCAACACGTAATAAACAGGGATAGTTAGGATATCATCCTTTAAGCCTAATAAGACGAATTTGCCCGTCTTTGATGCCGCGATTATCTTAGTATTGTCTGGAACTCTATGAAGCAGGACATCCTCAAGAGTATCAAATTCAAAACGCGTTAAATAAGGCTTTCCAGAGTTGTAAGTTGTCCTAAGAGCATAATTGGACCGCGGAACAGAAATCGGGAAGTCTTCTCCCGATAATTCGATACTTTCATCGGTCGCCAGGTTTACAAAAGACACTGCGTATTTATCGTATTCCGGAAGATTAACTCCGAAAGCGTACTGAAAATCTATCGTTGGATACCAACGTTCGAAGTATGCAGATGAAACATAAAGTTCCCTTTCTTTCCCGTCAACAGCTATGTACAGGACGGCCAGTTTTCTGCCTGCTTCTTTGGCTTTCTTTTCTGCAATTTTGGTAAAAACGGCTATCCTGTTTTGGTTTAGCCAGACTGCCTCGCTGTTCTTCCAGGAGATTTCTGAAGGAAGTAATATGGGGGATAACTCTTCTATATTTTCCTCCAGATTCCAAAACCTTACCACCCCGTCATTTACATCCTTCTTAAAATCAATCCAGGCTAAAGTTTGTTCTTGATGACAAACCGGACGGTTGTTTCCTGTCGAAAAATTTTCAGCGGCTGGGATCTTGAATTCGATGTTGTTTGAGAAGCTGTAAACCCACAATTCTTTCTTATTATCAGATTCAATCCTCCGTATCAAATACTTGTTGCTCAGCCAAACAACCTGATTTTTCCCGATATGCTCCGGCACGGGAATATTCTTTAATGAGGGAACCTGGATTATTGAGCAATTTCCCTCGTATGACAGGCATGTAAGATAATCTCCGGTAAAACTCCACAGTGGAGTCCCTGAATCGCTTTTCAGCAGGTGAGTTATATTTCTGGACTGCCATGCCTGAGATTTTGTGTATAGGTACATGCAAAGCGGAAAGAATATAAGCACCCAAATTACACTGACCTGCCAAAGTCCGGACAGGTTTTCTATCGTAAATAATATAATAATTGCAATGACGCAGACAAGGATTGCCGTTTTTATAAAAACATCGAAAACAACATAGTCTGCGGAAGACCACGGGAATAACTTAATTGCAAAACCTGCGAGCAGCATGCTGTTAAGTGCAAATTCAATAAATCTTTCCCGGTTTGTATTGGCAAATGGAATCGCAGAACTCGAAGCAAACGTTGATAGTATGTCAAGGATTGCACCTATGCCGATGTAATAAAGTAATGTTTGGAAATCATCTAAAGTTATAAGGCAGAGCAGTATTATACACAAGCTTAGCAATAAAAAAACAAACCATGGGTGGAAACCGAGGTTCTTTTCAGGCTCTTCCATATCTCTTTTAACAACAGGAGATACTAAAATATCGGGTCGATAACTAATAATTGCAGGAAGAACATCTCTATATACGAGGGGATGCCCGATAAGAGGCAAATTGCGCCGTCGGGTTGAAAAACTGAAGAATTTTGTTTTTTGACGCTTTAGTTTCAAATAAACGACCGAATGTCGAAAGAAGAAGGCACCATGCTTTATCTTTTGTATATCATCCCATTTGACAAAACGTCCTGTTGCCGTTATACCGCTTTGACTGAGAACAATGGGCTTACCTGCTCCAAAAGGTCGAGCAGGCCACTCCCAAAGACATATACTTACAAAAACTAAATAGCCAATAACAGCGCTTGTATAAGCAGGTGAAAAGGGTTCCGGTAAACGACCGTAATAAAGAAAGGCAAAAAGAGACAAAAGCCATAAGTGGCAAAAAAGTGGAAACTTCCAGGGCTTGGAGGGATAAGTGAATTCGATATCTCCTATATCATTCAATAAACGGCCCCTTCTTTTTATCGACTTTACTTTGGTACATCTTAGCAGGTGCCGAACCAAAAAGCCACCGACTAAAGCCGCCAAAAAATATGCAACCTGATATTTCCCATTTAAACGCTCAAAAGACAGAGTTCAGTCTTTTCGATATCAATAATAAACCCGACTCCGCACTTGCCGTCAAACAGAATTCAAAATTATTCCGTCTTTTCTCTCAAGGTCATTGCGAGGAGCAAGGTGAGTTTACTCTGAGAAGTGAAACGACTAAGGCCGGAGTCCTACTCGGGGAGTTTTAGGAATAAGTTTGTTGAAAATTTAGCTGAAGCAAAACTCTATTAGCTTATTAGCTTGTAGGATCAAGCTTCTCTTTACGGATAATATTTCAGTCAAGCTACATAAATAGCTGAGGTTGACGGGAGTGAGTCGGTCTGGTGATGTGACAAGATTCGGTTGTAATGTCTGAATTTTTACAGCCGCAAATGTGTGTGGAAACATCGAAATCTGAAGCGATATTTCTGATTCGTTCAAATGCCTTTTCTCTTATCTCTTTTGGCAAAGTAAGTCCTTGCGAATTTTTCATGCCTATGGAAAGTATGGTACCATCAGAATAAGGTTTAAGTAATTTGTTCAAAAGCTGCTTGTCTTTCATGTTTCTTTCGAGACTCTTTCGAATAGCTGGCCTGAGAAACAAGTAACCTATCGCGGTTTCTTTAACGCCTGCTTCGGAAATTGCTGAAAACAGGTCGCTCAGAAATTCATCTGAATCCATAACACCAAAAATGAGCGGATCCGCACGGGCTCCCGTCTCAATACCAATCTCAACTAATTTCTGTAAAGTTGCAAGTTTTTCACTAACTCTGGCTGTTTGAGGTTCAAATATTTTTCTAATATCATCATCTACGCATGTCATGCCAACCTGGGCACACACCAAATTACTGTATCTGGCAAATAAAGTAATGAAGTTATCCGGCACAATTGCCTTTGTAACGAATTGGACGCCAATGCCGCCTTTAAGCAGCGTTTCCATTGTTTTGTATGACTGGTCAAGTATTTGCGGAATTGGCTGAAACGGGTCGCAGGAAGGGCAAAAATAAACAGCTTGAGGCTTCTTTCGCTTTCGTGCAAGCTCTTCGGATAGCTTCTCGGCGGTGTTAGCAAATAGTATTATTTTGCCGTCTCCGGGATATTGTGAATAGCCTTTAGTATAGCAGTAAATACAATTGTGGAAACAACCGGTGGTTATATTGATTGTTGGTATTTTTGAAAGACAGCGGAGTTGCGAAGGAGTAAGTACATTCGATTTTCTCTTTTTTTCAATGAGTCGGGCCATATTCTTGTTCCGGGAAGAAAGTCTTCAAAATCCGCATTACAAAGACAGAATATCTGTGCTGAATTAATTCTGTTGTGCCTGTTAACATGAGAGACAGCAATACTTTCAAGATTATGCTCTATTAAGTGCTCAATCAAAATTTTCTTTGTTAAGTCTACATCCTCAATTACGATAAGTTTTGCAAGTTTGCTCAATTTTTCCAGGATGCTGTTGCCATCGGGCAATTGTAAACATCCCGAATTAAATTGCCGAATCGGAAAATATATTGCATTTGTATCACCGTCATTAGAGGCATCTTTGTTAAGCAATAATTGTAAACCTTTATAATAATTTGACAATGACAAATGCCTGAAACTTTTCCCTATTTTCAATAAAACGTTGCTGTTTTTCAAAAGGATGTCATTAATTGAGAGATTATTTGGATTTAGACTGTTGTGAGGCTCAAATCTTCTATTCAGCCAATCTGCTTTGTTCAATCTTTCTTCACCAAGCTTATGGATAACTCGCCAGTTGTTTGAGGAATTCAATTTGAATGTGCTTAGATTGTTAAGCAAACGGCAGATTAAAGCAATATCAAATTTAAATTTTTCCTTTGTTATCTTTTGCTCTTGCAACCATTGCAAATAGTCAGCTTGAGAATATTCCAGATAGGAGATAGTTCCTCGTAATGAACCTTTATTAAAATGACGCAATGGGTCTTGTACACGTAGCCCCACCATGGAGCAGGCCAATTTACAATTTTGGACAATATATGGTTGTGTTTTTAACATTTGACGCCAAATATTACTTGCCAAAGCCCCATTGCCACTACCGATATCGACAAAACTTACTTCTTGTGCAGAAATTGGGCTCGCTTTAGAAAACATCCCAGATAGAAATGGGGAGATTGCCAAGTCCGCTAAAATTTCAGAACGTTGTTTACTTCTTGGGTCGGACTTACCTGAGAATCCGGAGGTGAGCGATTCGATTAGAATAAAAGAATTGGCTCGTTGTGAAAGAACTACAGCTGGATACAAAAGCAACGAAATTCCAAATTCATCGTCGACTTTATACTGGCGGTAGTGATAAAATAGACATGCTTTATTGGCAATATCCGGGCCTGTTATGTTCGCGAGAAATTTCGGATCATTGTAGGCTTGTGGCTTTTTGATTTTTGCAAGTAAGTAGCATGGATTTCTTATAGTTGAAGTGCCACAAGCTAATCCACTTGACCCGTCTGCCCATCTAATTGTAAAGTTTTCAAAACCGAGAACCCTGTGGAGCAAAGCTGATGTGGCATTTTTATTGCATACATTTCCCAGAGACCTTAGGACTTCTTCTAATAAGCAAAAATAATGAAAACAATATCTTATCGAAGTTTCGTGACTAAATTCGGATGCAATATACTGCTGCCGGGCAGCTTTAAAATCGTCAAGAATATGAAGCCCTGTCGATGAAAGCTGTGATGTTACTGGTGACCAATATTCTTCCCAACTTTGTTTAAGGAACATCGGCTGGCCATACCAATCAACAAGAATGTTTACAAGGATCTCTTCAGATAGA
>CAZTKW010000010.1:0-20034 GCA_964614315.1 uncultured Pirellulales bacterium | reverse complement strand
GACTGGGCCAAAAAGTGCATAACAGAATTCGGAGCAGACTTAATCTGCATCAAGTTTGACGGAATTCATCCCGACAAAGCCAACAAGGATGCTGCCGACGCCGTTAAGGTCACCGAAGAGGTTCTAAAAGCTGTAGGTGTGCCGCTTGTGCTCTGGGGTTGCGGCAACGATGAAAAAGATAACCAGGTTATGCCGAAGGTAAGTGAAGCGGCCAAGGGTGAAAACTGCCTGATAGGGACCGTTACAGAGGGCAATTACAAGGCTTTGACGGCCATCGCACTGGCGGACGGGCATAACCTTATTACAGAAGCACCGCTGGATATCAATATCGCCAAGCAGGTTAATATATTAGCTTCCGATATGGGCTTTCCGCTGGAACGAATAGTAACATTTCAGTCCACGGGAGCATTAGGATATGGAGTGGAGTATGCCTATTCAATTCAGGAACGTCAGCGTCTGGCTGCCCTTGGGGGTGATAAAACGATGGCGATGCCGGCCATTTGTGACGTAGGCTACGAAGCCTGGCGGGCCAAAGAGGCTAAACTTGAGGATGCTCCCGAGTGGGGAGATGTCAAGGGCCGAGGCCCGATGTGGGAGGCCACCACAGCAATCTGTCTGCTTCAGGCCGGGGTTGATATAATTCGTATGCGCCATCCCCGGGCGGTGGGCGTCGTTAAGAATTTCATCAACCAAATTTGGGAATAAAAACAATGGGAACGAAATATTTTTGTATCAGAAGGAGGCACTTATGATACTAATCGCAGAACGAATTAACGGAATGTTTACCGATGTTAAGCAGGCCATCGCGGAGAAAAATAAGCAAGTCATTCAAGATCTGGCCAAAGAACAAACCGAAGCTGGCGCCAACTATTTGGATGTAAACGTCGGCACCGCTGCTGCAGACCAGGAAGGGACTATGGAATGGCTTGTTGAAACAATTCAGGAGAGCTGCGCAACGCCTTTATGCCTGGATTCACAAAAACTCACAGTTATTGCCGCAGGGCTGAAGGTGATTAATGCCGAGGCCGGTGTTATCCTAAACTCGACGCCGCTGGACAAGAAATCCGATGAGGAGATACTGGACAAGTATATAGCAATGGCCGAGCAAGCCGGACCGAAGGCAAGTATTATTACCCTTACTATGGACAAAAACGGCGTACCGCAGGACATTGACAACCGTGTAGCAATAGCAGCGGAAATAGTGCAAAGGACTATGGAAAAAGGGTTTGATACACAACGACTGTTTATCGACCCTATTATTTTGCCGGTTAAAGTGCCGAATGCCCAGGTTCAGCCGGGTAATATATTAGCTGCGATGGACCAGATAAAATTTTTGGCCGACCCTGCTCCTCATATGACGATAGGATTGTCTAACCTCTCTCAGGGAGCCTCGGAAAGAAGCTTGATAAATCGCATATTTCTCGCTATGGCCGCCACGCACGGGCTGGATTCGGCGATTGTCGATGTGCTCGACGAAAAACTGATGAACGTGGTTGCCACGTCTGAAATGCTAATGAACAAACAAATATACTCAGATTCTTTTTTAAAGGCTTACGTTGCGGCAAACAGGGCTTAATGCTTGTAAGATAGTGCTTTGCGTGTTGATATAACAGATATAATAGCTGCAAAGATAGGCTAATACCAGGTGAATAGTGAAAAAAAGTTTTACAATTGGACATAAATCTTTCATAATTAATGTTTTATAAAATAAGTTAAGGGAAAGCTATGAAACTTGATGCAACGAAAATGAAGGATTGGCAGATTGCGGAAGCTGCCGAGGAGACTATGAAGCCTGTTCGCCAGTTGGCAGACGAACTGGGGCTTAAAGACAATGAACTGCTGCCTGTGGGGCATCAACTCGGCAAAGTCGATTATATGAAAGTGCTTGATCGGCTCAAAGGCACCCCTGAAGCGAAGTATATCGATGTTACCGCCATTACGCCGACACCGTTAGGTGAAGGCAAAACAACCACGGCAATCGGGCTTATCGAAGGTCTTGGTAAGTTGGACAAGCGTGTGGTAGGGGCTATCCGCCAGCCCAGCGGCGGCCCTACCTTTAATATCAAAGGTTCAGCAGCCGGCGGCGGTCTTGCACAATGCATTCCACTGACGCCTTTTTCAATACGACTTACAGGTGATATCGACTCTATCACGAACGCTCATAACCTGGCGATGGTGGCTCTTACCTCGCGTATGCAGCATGAAAGAAACTATGACGATGCCCGTTTGGCCAAGAGCCATCTGAAGCGTATAGATATTGACCCTGAAAGAGTGCAAATGAAGTGGGTTATGGATTTCTGTGCCCAGGCTCTGCGAAATATCACCATAGGCAAAGGCGGCAAAATGGATGGCTATGAAATGGAATCCGGATTTGCTATCACCGTTTCCAGTGAGGTTATGGCGATACTCGCCGTAGCCAAGGACTTGAAAGACCTTCGTGAGCGGATGGCCAAAATCGTTGTTGCCTATGATAAAAAAGGCAATGAAGTTACCACAGCCGACCTTGAAGTAGATGGTGCAATGACGGCCTGGATGGTTGAAGCCCTCAATCCGAACTTGCTTCAAACCATTGAGGGCCAGCCGGTATTTGTGCATGCAGGTCCTTTTGCAAATATTGCTATCGGCCAAAGTTCCATTATTGCAGATAGAATCGGAACAAAACTTGGCGATTACCACGTGACCGAAAGCGGTTTTGGGGCGGATATCGGCTTTGAAAAATTCTGGAACTTGAAATGTCGAATGTCCGGCTTGGTTCCCAATGCTATTGTTGTTGTTGCCACTATCCGTGCGCTGAAAATGCACGGCGGAGGCCCTGCCGTGAAACCGGGCGTGCCGCTGGCGGAAGAATATACCAAAGAAAACCTTGAATTGTTGGAAAAGGGCTGCGAAAACCTTATTGCCCATATCGAAACCGTCAAAAAAAGCGGTGTCCGGCCGGTAGTTTGTGTCAACAGCTTTTATACCGATACCAAAGCTGAAATCGAGTTGGTGCGTAAAATCGCCGAACAAAACGGGGCTTTGGCTGCTGTTTCAGAGCATTGGCTAAAGGGCGGTGAAGGCTCTATCGAACTGGCCGAAGCAGTCATATCGGCGTGCGAAGAGCAAAACAACTTCAAATTCCTGTATGATTTGGAGACTCCGCTAAGAAAGCGAATCGAACTAATCGCCAAAGAAGTATATGGTGCCAATGGTGTAACTTATACCGATGAAGCACTGGAAAAAGCAAAGGCCTTTGAAGCTGACCCACAGGCCAGTGAGCTGGGAACCTGTATGGTCAAGACGCACCTTAGCCTGTCGCACGACCCTGACCTCAAAGGCCGTCCAAAGGACTGGGAGCTTCCGATTTGTGATATTATGGTTTACAAAGGCGCCGGTTTTATCGTACCTGTGGCGGGTGCGATTAAATTGATGCCTGGTACTGCTTCAAATCCTGCTTATCGTCACATTGATGTGGATGTTAACACAGGAAAGGTACAAGGTTTGTTTTAAGATTGATTATTTATTTGTGATTATTGGTAATTGACTACTGTGGTGCAGAAAGTAAAAAATTGTAAGGGAGCTTTAGTTATAGGAGGGGGTATCGCAGGTTCAGCAGTGGCGCAACGTCTGAGCCAGGCGGGGATAGATGTTCATCTAATCGAGAAGCAGGCTGAAATCGGTGGTCATGTGGCCGAGATGGGTTGTAAAGCAACAGATGTTTGCCTGCGGTGTAATGTGTGCGTGGCAAATGAGCTTTTAAGGACAGTGACAACTTCGGCTGATATTAACATTCATTTGCGAACAGAGTTAAAAAAGCTTGAATCCGGTTTGAACGGCAGTCGTTACACTGCTCTATTAGAACATAGTCCGACTTTTATAGACCGGAATAAATGTATAGGCTGCCGGGTTTGTGTTGACAGCTGTCCGGAAAAATGTATATCCATGCCAAAAGTGGCAACTTCTCCCGCTGTACCTGTTGTAGATTATTCGCAATGCCGTCGCAACCTTGGTAAGAAATGTACAGTTTGCGAAGAAATCTGTCCTGTCAATGCCGTCAATATGGCACAGAAAAAATCCGAGAGCCAAATAGACGTTGATAATATCGTTGTAGCAACCGGTTACGAACCGTATGACCCCTTGGTGAATGCCTCATACGGATATGGAACTTCGGCAAATATTATTACCGGCACCGAGGCTGAACGTCAATTGTCGGCAGGGGCGAAGATTACTCGACCTTCGGACGGACGGCAGCCTAAAAGCATCGCATTTATCCAGTGTGTCGGCTCGAGGAGCGAAGAAGTGCATCGTCGGCCTGAAGACACGGATTACTGCTCTGCGGTGTGCTGTGCATATGCGTTGAGGATGGCGCAACTGATGAAATACCATAACAACGATGCTGAAGTCACAGTCTTTTATATGGATATTCAAAACTTCGGTAAAGGATTCAATGATTTTTACAATAAGTGTAAAGATAATATGACATTCATCCGGTCCCGACCCTATGAGATTAAACAGGACCAGAATGGCATGGTCTGTGTTAAGTTTGCCCCACAGTCCCTGCCCGAAGCAGCGGAATCTCAAGTTTGTGAACAGGAGTTTGACCTGGTGATTTTAGCAGTGGGGATTCGGCCGGCGACCGATGCAACAAAACTTGCGGAAAGACTTTTAATACCGGTTGATGAGTATGGATTCTTGGGCCTTAAAGATGCTTCGGCCCTGCCTGAATTACAGCGTGAAGGGATTTTTGTAGCTGGAGCGTGTGAATCTCCCAAAGACATAGAATCCACAATTACCCAGGCTCAGGCGGTTAGTGCCGCAATTATAGGTGAGGCTTAAAAGGTGATTCAAAAAACTAAACAGGCAGATGGTGATATAGGAGTTGTGCTGTGTGACTGTGGGGGGACACTGCGCGAAAGGTTGGATTTCGAGAAGCTCCAAAAACATTTAGAGCAAATGCCTTTGGTAGCTAAAGTAAAATGTTGTTCAAAATTCTGTAAGCGGGAAGAGTGTACCAGAACGATAAAATCCCTCACTACAAAGCAGGTGAATCGTGTAGTAATAGCTGCATGTGATGCGGAGAATTTTGACAAGGTTTTACGCGAAGCAATGGCAAATGAGAGCCTCAACGAAGGGCTTTTCTGGTGTGTAAATATTCGGGAACACTGCGGCTGGGTCACAAGCAAGCTAAAGGCAGCTACGGACAAAGCCATAGAACTTCTGACGGCGGCTGTTCGGCGGGTAAAACTTGCAACTGCCACAAAAACGAAAAAAACCGGTGTGAATCAGGACGTATTGGTTCTTGGAGGCGGCGTGGCGGCAATGCAAACAGCCGTTGGGCTTTCAGAACTGGGTCACCAGGTGACAGTAATAAATAGCGGGGGAAAATTAGGTGGGTTGGCGGGGAAAATGCCGGAGTTTTATGCTTATGTGGCTTCAGATTCATCCGACGCTGAGAGACTTGTTCAAAATCGAGTAAGCGGGCTTGTCGAACGGGTAAACAACGATAAGCAAATCTGTGTTCTCAACAGCGCATCTTTGGAGTCAGTGGAAGGGGAATTCGGCAATTTCGCTGGAGTAGTTATTTCCGACGGCAGCAAGAAAACCATTCCCGCAGGGGCGGTTGTTTTGGCTACAGGCTCGGTCCCTTCGGTGCTTGGGGGGCAGGTGGCGAAGTTCATCCGGAACGGAGAGCAAATTCCCAAACGAATTGCCATAGTGCTTGATGTCCTTTCTGAACAGGGCAGAGACGTTTCGGCCCAGGTGCTGTCAGCAGCTGAATTACTGGCAAGTCGTTTCGGAGCAGAGGTGAGGTTGTATTGTCATAATATTCGGGTGGCTGCAACGGGTCTGGAAACTTTGTATCAACGAGTCAGAAATGCGGGGGTAGTGGTTGTAAAATACGAGAAGCCGCCGGTAATTTCTGAGCAAGGTGCTAAGAAAGTCGTATGTGTGGAAGAGCCAGTAATAGGCGCCCAAATATGTGAGGAATTTGACCTAGTGATTACGGCTGATGCTCCTGCCGGCAACGCTGAACTTCTGGAAGTTATCGAAGGTTTGCGGGCTGGTCCGGAGAATGTACTGCAAGCAGATAACGTATGGCTTTTGCCGACAAAAACAAATCGCGAAGGTATTTTCACCGCAGGCTCGGCCCGCGGCAATAGTGAACTTAGAATTGCTCAGGCCGACGGTTTAGCGGCGGCAAATGAAATCCACGAATTGCTCAAAAACAAGCAAATCGAAGTTTTAGATGATGCCGCGACGGTTGATGCTGATAAGTGTGTTCTGTGTCTGACCTGTATACGGATATGTCCACATGGTGCGGTCAGTATTGATATTGAAAATAAAACTGCTTCGGTCTCAGCAGTAACCTGCCAGCGTTGTGGTATATGTGCCGCTCAATGCCCGGCGGCGGCTATTCAGTTACCTCGTTACACAGATGAGCAAATCGCAGCGGAAGTTGGAGACGGGCCTCGAATGACAGTTTTTGCCTGTGAGAATTCGGCCTTGCCTGCGGCAACGGCGGCGGGAATTAACGGATCGCAATACCCTGCGAACATTCGACTAATTCGCATTCCGTGTGCCGGCAAGGTTGACCCGCGTCAGGTACTGCATGCGCTGGAGAACGGAGCGGCAAAAGTTTTAATCCTCGGCTGCCATCCGGAGAGTTGTCAATATCTGAGCGGCTCAAGCCGGGCGAAAAAGAAAATAGAACGGATTAATAATACACTGGAAAAAGCGGGGTTTGATAAAGGGAAAGTTGTATTCGGCCCATTAGCGTCGGTGGAACCGACTAAGTTTTTGGAATATGTGAAGGAGTAAAAAAACAAATGACGGCACAAATTATAGATGGCAAGCAAGTAGCTGCGGATATGCGGGCGGAGATTAAAGACGAGGTCGCTAAACTCAAGGAGCAGGGTGTTGTGCCGGGATTGGGAGTTGTTCTGGTTGGCGAGGACCCAGCTTCGCAGTCCTATGTTAAAGCTAAAGAACGAGCCTGTGAAGAAGCAGGGATTTATTCTGATGATAATCGCCTGCCGGCTGAAACCACGCAGGAAGATTTAATAGCATTGGTCAAGAAGATGAACAAAGACCCGAAAATCAACGGCATCCTTGTTCAACTGCCTTTGCCCAAAGGTCTTAATGAGGCCGAGGTCCTTTTGACGATTGACCCTGATAAAGACGTCGATGGTTTTCACCCGATGAACGTGGGTAAAATGATGGTAGGAGAAAAGGCATTTTTGCCCTGTACCCCTCATGGGGTTATTCAACTGCTGCTCCGCAGCGACGTTAAAATCGAGGGCGCCAATGCAGTCATTGTGGGGCGCAGCAACATTGTCGGCAAGCCCCTTGCGAATATGCTTATTCAGAAAAACGCCAAAGGAAATGCCACTGTAACAGTCTGCCATACCCGCACCAAGGACCTGCCCCACCATACGAAGCAGGCCGACATTGTCATTGCCGCTGCTGGTCGGCCCAATACGATTACTGCTGATATGGTAAAGGAGGGTGTGGTGGTAATTGATGTCGGTGTTAACCGCGTCGAGGATTCAACAAAGAAGCGAGGTTATCGTCTTGTTGGCGACGTGGATTTCGAGGGGCTTAAGGAAAAAGCTTCGCTTATTACTCCCGTACCGGGCGGGGTAGGCCCGATGACAATTACTATGCTGCTTTATAACACGGTCGAGTCGGCTAAAAGAGCCGCTGGAATCGGAGTTGAAAAATGATAGTTGCCGAACAAAAGCCGATTGAAGAAATCAAAGGTTTCCTTGACGGGCACAAGAGTATATTGGTACTCGGCTGCGGTACTTGTGTTACAATCTGTCTTGCGGGTGGTGAAAGAGAAGTTGCCACACTGGCTTCTGTTTTAAGACTTTCGGGAAATTCCGAAATCCAGGAGAATACCATCGAAAGACAATGTGATGCGGAGTTTTTCGATGCGATAAAAGAGCAGGCTCAAGCCGCCGACGCAATTTTGTCAATGGCCTGCGGTGTCGGCGTTCAATTGGCGGCGAGAATATACCCGGATAAACCTGTTTACCCCGCACTTAATACAAAATTTATGGGTACTAATGACCATGCCGGGGAATGGTCGGAGAACTGTCTGGCCTGCGGTGATTGCAAACTTGGTATTTTTGGTGGGGTGTGCCCTGTAACAAGATGCTCCAAGTCGCTGCTGAACGGTCCCTGCGGCGGTTCTGTCGATGGTAAGTGTGAAGTTGACCCTGATAATATCGACTGCGGCTGGCAGTTGATTTATGACCGACTCAAAACGCTGGGCAGTTTGGGCGTGCTTGATGAGAATTCTGAGCCCAGAGACTGGAGCAAAACCCACGATGGTGGGCCGAGAAAGCTTTCGAGAGAAGATATTGCAGGATTATAATGGTTGAGAACGAATATAAATCAGGCAGCAATCTGGAGAAGGTGTTTGCGAGCGGTAAGTTCGCAATAACTGCCGAACTCGGTCCCCCCAAAAGTGCCGACCTCGACCTAATCAAAAAGAAAGTCGAACAGCTCTCCGGCTGGGTGGACGCTGTAAACATCACTGACAATCAGACTGCAATCGTACGTGTCTCAAGCATTGCCACCGGCAAACTGGTTCTTGATATGGGACTTGAGCCGATTATACAGATGACCTGCCGGGACAGAAATCGCCTCAGCATACAATCCGATATCCTCGGAGCATATCTTTTGGGTATTCGCAATATCCTCTGTTTAACCGGCGACCATCAATGTTTCGGCAATCACCCTACAGCAAAACATGTTTTCGACCTTGATTCGGTTCAACTGATTCAAATGGTCAAGGATATGCGCGATAAGAAAGTCTTTGCGTGCGGCGAGGAAATCAAAAATTCAAAGAAAGCGGAAGTCAAAGAGCCGCGAATGTTTATTGGTGCAGCTGCCAATCCTTTTGCGGACCCGTTTGAGTTTCGTATCATTCGGCTGGAAAAGAAGATTAATGCTGGAATCGACTTTATTCAAACCCAGTGTATTTATGATATGGAACGTTTCGGTGAGTGGATGGAGCAGGTGTGCAGTAGGGGGCTGCACAAAAAATGCAAAATTTTAGCTGGCGTGACGCCATTGAAATCAGCTGGTATGACCAGATATATGCGCGACAAAGTCGCCGGCGTTTCTGTGCCGAACTATTATGTCGAGCGAATGAGCAGGGCCGAGGACCCAAAGGTTGAAGGCGTTAATATTTGTGTCGAACAAATACAGCAACTTCGACAAACAGAAGGTGTGGCCGGTGTTCATATAATGGCTATCGAATGGGAAGAAAAAGTCCGGGAAATCGTCGAAAAAGCCGGGCTGAAACGTGAGTAGCGAATTGTGAAAGATGCATAGAGACACGAGAAATGTGAGGTTAATGTGGAAAAGATAGAAGCCAAAAATCTTGACCCTCAATTTAAATATGACGTCGCCGCGCATCCTGGCGGAGATAATATTAAGCTTTGTTTTGCCTGCGGTACCTGTACAGCGGGCTGTCCCGTGTCGGCGGTAGACCCGGAGTACAATCCTCGCAAGATTATCCGGCAGGTTCTGCTTGGAATGCGCAAAGAAGTGCTCTGCTCGCCGGTCATTTGGCGATGTGTGCAATGTTATTCCTGCAGTGCCAAATGTCCGCAGAATGTCAAATTCAGGGACGTTATGAAAGCATTGCGGGAGATGGCGGCTGCAGAAGGCTGTGTTGATGTTGGGCTGCTGCAGGAAGTCGAACAATTGGATGAATTCTCACAGAAGGTGCGGCGAGATATGGTAAATTTGCTGATATCAGACCGCGAAAAATTCAAAAAACTGAAAACGAAAGTAGAAGAAATTACTACAGCGGAATGTTGAGTTAATAATGATTGCATCTACTAAAAGCAAGCGGGGAAAGGTCGGGGCCGTTTTGGTAATCGGTGGCGGCATAGCTGGCATCCAGGCTGCTCTGGATTTGGCTGAGTCGGGCCAGAAGGTATATCTGTTGGAGAACTCACCTGCAATCGGCGGCAATATGGCCCGGCTGGACAAAACCTTTCCGACAAATGACTGCTCGACGTGCATTCTTTCGCCTAAACTGGTGGAGGCCGGCCGACATCTGAACATAGAGCTTATAACTTATGCCGATCTTGAAAATGTTCGGGGTGGTCCGGGACATTTCACCGTCAAAATCAAAAAAAGACCTCGCCACATTGATGATGAAAAGTGCACCGGTTGCGGACTATGTGCCAAAGTGGATATACCGAAAGCGGAAGAACTCACCGAGCATGACGGCGAATTGTGGGTCGAGCGTATCACTGTTGATGAGGTCAAATGCGTGCAGTGCGGTGACTGTGTACGTGCGTGCGTGAAAGAAAATCCTGAAGCTCCAGCTTTGAGTAGTATATATAAAGAACAGACATACGCAGAGCCAATCAAATCGGGGCAAATAACAGCAGCTACAGAGTTGAGGAAACTCCGGCAAATGAGCAAAGAGCAGCGACTTGACTACTGGCAGCAGCAAATGGATAAATGTATGAAGTGCTATGGCTGCCGGGATGTGTGTCCGATTTTTGTTGACGAGGAGTGCAAACTCGAAGAATGGGCCACCCCAGGCCAGTTACCTCCCGTACCTCTATATCATATTGCCAGGGCATACTACATTGCTCAACGGTGTACACACTGTGGCTTTTGTGAACAGACCTGTCCAGGCAATCTTCCTTTACGAATGCTGGCTGACCTTATTCGTCACGAAGACTCTAAGGACTTGTTTACTTTTGTTCCGGACGTTTCCGAAGAACAGAAAGAAAAGATTTGTGCTGCTTTTGCCGGCCGTAAGAAAAAGGAGGACGAGCTATGAGTAACGACTTTGTTCTCACAACTTGTCCTTTTTGCGGTTGCGGCTGTAATTTTTATCTTATGGTGGTCGACGGCAGAGTCGTCGATATTGCCCCGTGTTTTACCGACAGGATTAGTCAGGGCAGACTCTGCGTGAAGGGCCGACGGGCACATGAATTTATCCATAACGAGCAGCGTCTCACTAAGCCTTTAATACGCAAAAATGGTCAGTTGGAAGAGGCATCGTGGGATGAGGCCCTGGATTTTGTTGCAGAGGGCCTGCGAAAGATAAAGCAGGCAGACTCAGCCGACGCGATTGGGGTGCTTTCCTCGGCCAAGTGTACTAACGAAGAAAATTATCTTTTGATGAAATTCGCCAGAACTGTACTCGGCACAAATAATGTGGACCACTGTGCCAGGTTGTGCCACGCATCCACTGTGGCAGGTTTGGCGGCGGCATTCGGCAGTGGGGCAATGACCAATTCTATCCCTGAAGTAGCCCAGGCCGATTGCATACTGGTTACAGGCAGTAACACCGTTGAGCAGCATCCACTTATAGGCACACGTGTGCTGGAAGCGAAAGAACGTGGCGCTACCCTGATAGTGATTGACCCGCGTGAGACGCCGCTTTCGGCCCAGGCGGATATTTTCCTGCGTCAAAAACCCGGAACAGACGTGGCCTGGCTAAATGGCTTTATGAATATCATTATACAGGAAGGTCTGGCTGATGAGTCCTTCATCGCTGAACGCACAGAAGGATTCGATGATTTGGCAAAGACCGTAGCCAACTACCCGCCGGAGAAAGTTGAGCAGATTACCGGTATTAACGCAGAACAATTAAGACAGGCTGCAGTCGCATACGCCAGGGCCGATTCTGCTATGATTCTTTACTCTATGGGTATCACACAGCATAGCACAGGGACTAATAATGTCAAATCCGTAGCTAACCTGGCTATGTTAACAGGCAACGTCGGGAAAGCTAACAGCGGCGTCAATCCGCTGCGTGGGCAGAACAACGTGCAGGGTGCCTGTGACATGGGGGCGCTGCCAAATGTCTATTCCGGCTATCAGAAGGTGACGGATTCGACGACAAGGGAAAAATTTGAGAAGGCCTGGCGCGCGGCTCTGCCGGCAGAAGTTGGTCTGACTGTAGTCGAGATGATGAACGCAGCGGAAAACGGCCAAATCAAAGCTCTTTATATTATGGGAGAAAACCCAATGCTCTCCGACCCGGACATCAACCATGTCAGGCGAGCCCTTGAAAAGCTTCAATTGCTGGTTGTGCAGGATATATTTCTTACTGAGACAGCGGAAATGGCTGATGTGATTTTGCCGGGGGCCTGTTTTGCTGAAAAGGAAGGGACATTTACCAATACCGACCGTACTGTACTGCGAGTGCGAAAAGCGATTGAGCCTCCAGGAGAAGCGATGCCCGACTGGCGTGTGATTTGTAATTTGGCAAAATGTCTTGATGGTAATGGTTTGTCTTACGATAGTGCTGAGTCGATTATGAACGAGATTGCTCAGACCACCCCTTCTTACGGCGGTATTTGCTATGAACGTCTCGACCAGGGCCAAACACTGGCCTGGCCCTGTCCATCAAAGGATAGCCCCGGCACCAAATTCCTTCACGAGGGGAAATTTGCAAAGGGTCGAGGCCGGTTTCATAATGTTGAGTATATTCCTACGGCCGAAGAAACAGATGAGAAGTTTCCCCTGATTCTTACGACTGGGCGAACAACGTTTCATTATCATACAGGTACGATGACTCGGAAAATTGCTTTGCTGAATTATGAAGTGCCGACCGGTTATATGGAAATAAGCTCGGAAGATGCGGCCCAACTTAGCATCGACGACGGTGAAAAAGTGCAGGTCAACTCCAGAAGAGGTGAAATTGAAATAGCTGCCAAGGTTACGGCACGTGTACCGAAAGGAACTGTTTTCATTCCTTTTCATTTTGTTGAATGTGCAGCGAATGTGCTGACAAGTCCCGCCCTGGACCCTGATGCCAAAATACCCGTATTAAAGGTATGCGCAGTGAATGTGTCTAAGAAAAGCTGAAAATGAATACAAATAATATACATATAGCCAGCCAGGCATCGGAACTGTTAGACAACGGTTGCGACGGTATTGTTGGGCTGAGAAAACGCTGGGGGCATACAGGCCCATACGTATTCACACAAAAAGATGAATTGGCTGAGATAGTTGTTGAACCACGTTATCCGATGGCTATGCTTGTTCGCAATTTATTGCACGCAGAGCCTGATAAAAAACTCGGTGTGGTGGCGCGTGGGTGCGATATACGCGCTATCAAAGCGCTGGCGGAGGATAAGTTGCTGGATGCCGATTCAGTCGCTTTTGTCGGTGTTATATGCAGCGAAGAGCAGGCGGCGGAATGTAACTGTGAGAAGCCGATTTATGAACTGACCAAATGCACCGGTTGCTGGGAGTGCATAGAAAAATGTCCGGAAGATGCTATCGAGATAAATAGCTGCTGTCCGATTGTTCTGCCAAATGAGTTCGATGAAGGTCTGTCTTTCCGCCGGGCGATATATACTCCATATCCTCAGGCTGTTCCACGAACATATCTAAGGGATGCTGAGCACTGCCTGAAACTGACTGACAAACTCGATTGCAAAGGATGTACCAATATCTGCGAAGCCGAGGCGGTTATTGCAGACGACCAGGTCAAAGAAGAAAATGTAGAGGTCGGCGCAATTGTAGTAGTACCCGGCTTTAAGGAATTTGTCTCGAAGCTCAAATATGACTTTGGGTACAGCCGCTATGATGATGTAGTAAGCAGTATTGAGTTTGAGCGGATACTTTCAGCTTCCGGACCCTCTTCCGGGCACGTTCGAAAGCTCAGCGACGGCAAAGAACCTAAGAAGATAGCTTTTCTTCAATGCGTCGGCTCGCGGGACATATCCTGCCGCAACGGGTACTGTTCCAGTGTGTGCTGTATGTATGCAATTAAGGAGGCGGTGATTGCCAAGGAGCATCTCAAGGATGTTGAGGTCAGTATCTTTTTTATGGACATGCGTGCCTTTGGCAAAGATTTTGATAAATATTACGAACGGGCCAAGTCTCAATACGGTGTTCGTTTTGTGCGTGCAAGAGTCAGTGATGTTTACAAACAAAACGGTAACGGTCAACTCACCGTCCAGTATGCTGCTGAGTCCGGTTCTGTGGCTGAAGACCAGTTCGATATGGTAGTATTGTCTGTCGGCCTTGAGCCCGATGAAAGACAAAGAGATTTGGCTGCTAAGCTGGGAGTTCGACTTGACAGTCACGGATTTATCTGGACTAATTCCCTCCAGCCACTCAAGACTTCGCGTCCCGGAGTTTTTGTCGGCGGCGCGGCATCGGGGCCGAAAGATATACCTGAGACCGTAACCCAGGCCAGCGGCACCGCCTGTGAGGCCGGCCGGTTATTGGCGGATGCCAGGGGCAGCTTGACCGCAGAGCGTGAATTCCCACCGGAGAAAGATGTAACCGATCAGGAACCGCGCATAGGCGTGTTTGTCTGTCACTGTGGAATCAATATAGGTGGTGTGGTCGATGTACCATCGACAGCGGAATACGCCAGGTCTCTTCCTTACGTAGTTTATGCTGAAGATAATCTTTACACATGCTCTCAGGATACACAGGACCATATTCGTGAAATGATTCTCGAGCATGATCTAAATCGTGTGGTTGTTGCATCCTGCTCGCCGCGAACACATGAGCCGCTTTTCCAGCAGACCTTGCGCGAAGCGGGCCTCAATCCACACCTGTTTGAGATGGCCAATATCCGTGACCAGTGTTCCTGGATTCATATGGATTTGCCTGAAGAAGCCTCGGAAAAGGCCAAAGACCTTGTGGGTATGGCGGTTGCCAAGGTTGCACTGGTCGAGCCTTTAGCGACAGCAACTCTGGATGTTATACCTTCGGCACTTGTAATTGGAGGTGGATTGGCTGGGATGACGGCTGCTTTGGCTATCGCCGACCAGGGTTTTAAGGTGTCGCTGGTGGAACGCGAAAAACAGCTTGGAGGAAACCTGAAAAATCTAAAATCAACGTTTGATGAGCCGGATATCCAGACATATATGCAGTATCTTAACGAGCACGTAAAGAAACATAAAAATATCACCGTTCACACCGGCACCGAGATTGAGAACATAGAAGGTTTTGTTGGCAATTTTGAAAGCACTCTGAGAACCGGTTCTAAAAATAAAAAGGTGCAGCACGGTATTATTATTGTTGCTACCGGCGGAAAAGAGCACAAACCCGATGAATATCTTTACGGACAGGATAAGGGTGTGGTGACACAGTTGGAACTCGAAGATTTGCTCTCCGATGCCGAATCGCTGTCCAAAGTAAAAAGCGTTGTTATGATTCAGTGCGTTGGTTCCCGGCAGGAGGACCATATGTATTGCAGCAGGGTCTGTTGCAGTAGCGCCGTGAAGAATGCACTGAAGATTAAAGAGCTATCCGGTGAGACAGAGGTTTACATATTGTACCGCGACATTCGCACTTACGGATTTAGCGAAGAATATTTCCAGCAGGCTCGTGACAAAGGTGTTATCTTTGTGAGATACGACCTCGACCGCAAACCACAGGTAAGTGACAGTCACGGCCTGAAGATTTCAGTCTATGAACCATTGCTTGAGCGTGAACTGGTATTAAAGCCCCATTTGCTGGTTTTAAGCAGCAGAATCGACCCTGATAGCGGCAATGAAACTCTTGGTCAGATGCTGAAAGTTCCTGTGAACGAAGACAGGTTTTTCCTGGAAGCGCATGTTAAACTGCGTCCGGTTGAATTTGCTACTGAAGGTATCTTTGTAGCCGGGCTGGCCCATAGCCCAAAATCCATACCAGAGACTATTGCTCAAGCCGAAGCTGCCGCGGCAAAGGCCTGCACTATCATTTCAAAGGACAAATACGAAGCCGAGCCGACAATAGCAGCTGTTAACGAAGACCTCTGTGATGGGTGCGGCATTTGTGTGCCGGTTTGTGAGTATAATGCTTTAGAGGTAGTAGCTCGCAAGGGAGGCGCCGAAGATGAGAAAGTGGTCCAGCTAAATGAGGCAATGTGTAAGGGCTGTGGCGGCTGTGTAGCCGCCTGTCCGAGCGGAGCGATGGAACAGAAAGGCTTCAAAGATAAACAAATGCTCGCAATGATAAGGGCGGCCCTGGCTGACTGAAATATTTGATACGAGATATGAGACAATGAAAGATATTTTTAAACCGAAAATTATTGTTTTCTGCTGCAACTGGTGTTCATACGCGGGCGCCGATCTGGCAGGAATAAGCAGGTTTCAGCTTAAACCTTATTTTCGTGTTATAAGGACTATGTGCTCGGCCCGTGTTGACCCCGAATGGATACTGGAAGCATTTCGACTCGGTGCAGACGGTGTGATAGTGGCTGGCTGTCACCCCGGAGACTGTCATTATATAGGCGGTAATTACCGTACGAGACGGCGAATGGCCCTGTTGCGTTCGTTATTGAAACAGTTCGGCTTAAACTCGCAGCGCCTGGAACTGGCCTGGATTTCCGCAGGAGAAGCGGAAAAGTTCGCCTCAACAATCAATGATTTCATCGAACGAATCACTGAACTTGGCCCTAGTCCTTATCGCACTGAGAAGGAGGCTGCCAATGTCTGAAAAGATTAAAATTGCTCTTGCTCAGGGCGCAACCTGTTCCGGATGCGATATTGCAGTCCTTGATTGGATGTCGAACTGCTTAAGCTCTTTGAGGTGGCCGACCTGACCTTTGCGCCTCTGGCCTCAGATATAAAGTACAAAGACGTCGAAGCAATGGCCGACGGCGAAATCACAATATGTCTGTATCATGGCGCCGTCCGCAACAGCGAAAATGAGTACGTCGCAAAACTTCTGCGCAAAAAATCTAAAATTATGGTTGCCTACGGTGCTTGTGCCGCTTTCGGTGGTATACCTGGACTGGCTAATGTTACCACTAAAAATAAAATTCTTGATACTGTCTATGAGGATACTGCAAGTACGGTCAATCCCGAACACACCCGTCCCCAGACTCGTTATGTCAGTCCCGAGGGGCACGAGTTGGAACTGCCGGAACTGTTCGAGGATGTCAAGACATTAGACGATGTTGTTGATGTCGATTACATTATTGGTGCCTGCCCGCCTACGAGGCAGATGAATGTAAAACTGCTAAGCGTCGTGCTCGATTTTGTCAACGGCAAAGCTCCACTGCCCCCTAAGGGCATCATTCTCGCTTCCGAAAGGACCCTCTGTGAAGAATGTCCCAGAGAAAAACCGGAAAAAGTCATTATTGATGAAATCAAGAGTATTGATTACACGGAGCTGGACCCCGAAAAGTGTTTCCTGGAGCAGGGCATAATGTGTTTCGGGCCTGCGACTCGTGCCGGTTGTGATGCTAAGTGCATAGTCGTTAATATGCCGTGCCGTGGCTGTATGGGGCCAACGGCGGCGGTGCTCGACCACGGCGGCAGTATGTTAAGCGCACTTGCATCAATCCTGAAAGTCTCATCCGTCGAATCGGAAGTTCCAGAAGAGGATATCGAGAAATTAATGGAAAAAATGCGGGACCCGCTTGGAACATTATATCGCTTTACACTACCGAAGTCGCTTCTGAAACGTGTAGTAAAAGAGTAAAGGACCACATAGTATGATTTATCCGAAACTCGAAGATAAAAAATACAAGCTTAAGGGAAAGGTTATCCGCATAGCCCCGGCCACCAGGCTGGAAGGACACGCCCAGATTAACGTCTTCCTGGATGATAACGGTGAAGTGGAGGATACCTATTTTCAGGTTGTTGAGTTGCGCGGTTTTGAGGAGTTTTGCAAGGGCAGACCCATAGAGGAAATCCCGCGTATCACCACCCGCCTTTGTGGCGTATGTCCCTGGCCGCATCATCTCGCTGCTATCAAGGCCGTGGATATGGCTTATGGTGTTGAACCAACATCGACTGCTAAAAAACTCCGTGAACTAGGCTATTGTGCCCATATGCTCCACAGCCACATCGCTCACATCTATGCAATGGCCGTCGGCCCGGACTTGATTTGCGGCTGGGCCGCCGAGCCAGCGGAAAGAAATATCGTCGGTGTCATCAATGTTGTCGGACCGGAAATCGGCAAAAAAGTTCTCATCAACAGGGCATACAGTGCACAAATTCAGGAGATTATTGGCGGCAAAGCTACCCATCCGATTTTTGGACTGCCCGGCGGAGTCTCTCAGCCGCTGTCAGAAGAAAACCGCGACAAAATTGCAAAAATGGCTGATGAACTCATAGAGTTCGGAAAATTCACATTGCAGGTGGTCAACGATTTTATCCTTAAGAATAAAACACTTGTCGACGTGATTGTGAACAAAGACCTGTTTTACCACGAAACCTATTATATGGGGATGGTCGGCAAGAACAATGAGTTGAATTTTTATGATGGTGATATTCGTATCATCGACCCGGCTGGCAAAGAGTTCAGTCGCTTCGGCCCGGAAAATTATCTTGAAGATATGGCTGAACACGTTGTGCCCTGGAGCTATCTTAAGATGCCCTACCTGAGAAAAATAGGCTGGCAGGGATTCAAGGATGGTCCCGACAGCGGCATTGTCCGTGTAGCGCCATTGGCGCGTTTGAATGTGGCCGACAGAATCCCAACGCCGCTGGCTCAGGATGCTGCCGAACAATTTTTCAGCATACTTGGCGGAAAACCAGCACATTTCACCCTTGCATTTCACTGGGCCCGTGCTATCGAATGTGTGTACGCCGCCGAAAGACTTAAAGAATTAATCGAAGATAGTGAAATCACATCTAAAGATGTACGCAATATCCCCACTGAGAAGCCCACTGCCGGTGTCGGTATTATCGCTGCACCTCGCGGCACGCTCATACATCATTACGAATGCGACGACGACGGCTTCATCAAAAAACTCAACCTTCTGGTCGCTTCCAGTATTAATTACCCTGCGATGAATCTATCAATGAAAAAGGTCGCCAAGGCCGTCATTCACAACTTCCAGGTCAGCAACGGCATATTGAATATGCTCGAAATGTGTTTCCGTGCTTACGACCCTTGCTTTTCCTGTTCGACTCACGCTTTGCCCGGGCAGATGCCGATGGAAGTAAATGTTTTTGACAAAAACAGAGAGCTGATAAAATCTCTAAAACGCGGCATACCAAAGCAATGAAAACCTTAGTCCTTGCCCTTGGCAATCCAATTCTCTCGGATGACGCCGTGGCTTATGAAGTGGCCGACCGCCTCGCCCGACGCTGTATTGAGGTTGATATTATCAAATCTTCGGCGGCGACAATGGATATTATTCCCAAACTGGCCGGCTATGAGCGACTGGTGGTAATCGACTCTGTTCAGCTTGGTTCGGCTCCGCCCGGAACAGTGCACCGCTTTAGTCTCGATGAGTTGGCAGACACTGTACGGCCAAGCTCACCTCACGACATAAATTTTGCTACCGCTTTTCAGATGGCTAAGCAATGGGGCTATGATATTCCCTTAGATATTCGTATTTATGGCATCGAAGTTAAGGAACTGTTGAAATTCTCCGAGGGTTTTACGCCTGAAGTGGCAGAAAAACTGGACGAAATAACTGAACATATCTTCAGCGAGCTGACAAACCAGATTAAATGACCGAAGTTGTCAATGAGATATTATGATTTTTCACCACCATCTCTTGCTTGCAGGTTTTCACAATAGCGATAATGTTGACTAAGGCTGGTAGTCTATCCCCTTGATGCCGTGGACAGTTAAGTTGGCATCAGGCCATCCGTCGTTGGCCTGTCGTATTTGTTTGGCTTTGAGATAAATGACATGTCCGTCGGCAAAAAGGTAATTGCGGCGGCCCAACCAGCTCCACCATCCCGGATTACCTTCAGCAGGTAAATGATTGCTGTTCCATTCACCGATGAGTATTTTTGCAGATGGATGGGCTACACTAAAACCTCGCTGTGGTACGCTGGGCTGGGCGTTCGACCATGTGTCACTATAATCGTTCATATCATCAATCTGCTGAGGGGTATGGTAAAAAGCCATCGAGTATGCGTAACTGGTGGAATCGTATTGTTCTTTGCTGATTCGGTCCCGTGGACAGTACAGAACCGAAGGATTATTTGCATCGATATTGCCGCCCAGGTAAGGTTCGACGAACCCTCGCCAGCCTCGTCCCATCCACAGCCAGTACCCCGGTGGTAATGGGTCATTGGTACAGGGATATGTATTGTCATTTCCATCAACGTATAACTGCATAGCTATATTGATTTGTTTTAG
>CAZTKW010000009.1:7138-20076 GCA_964614315.1 uncultured Pirellulales bacterium | reverse complement strand
AGAAAGTGCAAGTATTATGCCGGTAACGACGGCGCTCAGGTCACCCAGCGATTCAAGCGGTTTGGCTTTTTTGCCGATTACATTACACAGCCATTCTGTCACAACAGCCGAAACAACACACGTAAAAATAAGAACAAGCGCACGAATGCGGAAATAATACCCCGCCATCGCCATAGCCGGAACCAATCCGATTATCACATCGAACATCACGCGACGCGTCGAGAACGGCCCGCTTATATGCGGGGAACACGATACTCTTATTTCTTTAAGCATTTATCAATATTCAATTATTCGGGCATCTTTTTCTTCTGTCGGGCAAGAAAAATCTTACCCGTTTTGATATATCCTGTAACTTCTATATTAGCCGGACATACATAGCTGCAGCAGCCGCATTCAATACAGCCGTTGATATAATAGCTTTCAGCCACATCCAAAAAACCGTACTTAACGGCGTGAGCGATTTTTGTCGGGTTCAGACCCTCCGGACAAACTTCCAGGCATCTGCCGCACCGAATGCAGGCCGTTTGACGCCTGGCAAACTTGGCCCTGCCGATATCTTCTTTTGTCAACACCGTTATTGCGCCGCTCGTTTTTGTAATCGGCATCGCTAAATCGGCGACCGCTATCCCCATCATAGGACCGCCGAGCACGACTTTCGCAGACTTTTTAGTTACTCCTCCGCAAAATTCTATAAGTTCTTCAATGGAAGTGCCTAGCGCCGAATAATAATTGCCCGGCTTTGCGATTGTGTTGCCGGTTACAGTTACGACCCTATGCGTCAGCGCAGAACCATTAACCACCGCTTCTGCGATTGCTGAACACGTCGCCACGTTAAGAACCACCACCCCTATCATTGGCGGAATCCCGCCTGTGGGAACATTCTTTTTCAGAATCGCCCTTATCAGTTGTCTTTCACCGCCCTGCGGATACTTTGTTTTAACGGGAACAATTTTGATATTATTTCCGTCTGCCAAATCATTCAAAGCTGCGCTCATAGCTTCCATCGCTTCCGGCTTATTATCTTCAATGCCGATAATGACTCTCGAACACCCGGATGCTTTTTTGGCAAGCTTAATACCTGCAATAATCTTTTTCGGCCACTCGAGCATAATTCGATAATCACAGGTGATACAAGGCTCGCATTCACAGCCATTGATAATCATCGTCTCTTTGGGCAGTCGCGGATTCGGCTCTATCTTTACTCTTGTTGGAAACCCCGCTCCGCCCATACCGACAAGACCCGCTTCACGAACGGCCGTGCATATCCCTTCGACGGAATATTTATTGATATTAAAGTTTCCCTCCAGTTCCCTTTGAGGCGCTCTCGTAGGATTATCAGCATTCGCTTCTATAACCACCGCCGGGCTTCGGCCTAAAACTGCGTGAGACTGAAGTGATATTTCTTTTACCTTGCCCTTGACAGGCGAGTGCACCGGAGCAGAAACAAAAGCATCGGCATCGCCTATTTTCTCTCCCGCCTGAACAATATCTCCTTTTTTAACCAGTGGAAGGCATGCTGCTCCGATATGCTGGCTGAGCATTATTGAAACCTGTTTAACGGCAGGACCATCCTGTATTCCGATTTCACGGGCAAGCTTTTTACCTGTCAGAGGGTGTACTCCCCCGGGAAAAGTTAATTTGCCTTTGGTATCGAGTTTCATTTCGTCCGTGATTCTTTTATCCTTGCCTAAGACGTCTTTTTATCACCTTTGTAATTAATATACAAGCATAAGTTGCCGCCAAAGCCGACAGAAAACCGCAGATTGTCCGTACTACTTTTGAGCTTATCACACCAGCCAAAGTCTCTTCAAAGACCGCTAAAACGCTGATAAAAACCACTATCGGCAGCAAAAAAGCGACCACTACCCTGCAAACAACCGACGGCCCTTCCGCATTGCCCAATTGCCGGTAAATCTCCCGGCATTGGTCCTTTTGATAACAGCCTTGACAGTTTTCCTGTTGTTCCATAGTCCTTAAAGCGACTTAAAATAAACTGGTTTTATAATAAATATTAATCAGGTTTTCAAACAGAAAATTTGTACCTCATGTAATTATCCGCAAAAACTAGCAAAGAGCCTTTTTCGAACAGTCAAATGATGATTGGAATTAACTGTTTCTGAAACGTGAATGGTCACTGCCTCTTTGGACTGACTTTATATAAAAAAAGCCCGACCTAAACAAAAGTCGGGCTTGGTAATGCTTACTTGTCCCTGTATTTACGACTGTCCTGAAAACCGCATCAAAATCTTATTTGCCGCTTCGCCTTCTTTTCCTTCCCTCTTCTATTCCGCTATAACCGCAATCAGGACATCTGTCTGCAAATTCCTGAGCTCCCATAGTTCCCCATTCGAAGACCAGCCCACACTTTTCGCACTTTGCCGCCCTGTAAACACTTGCCTCTCCGCACTTGTCGCAAATCAGCGCCGGTACCTGCATCGACATAGGTTCCTGTCTCTCCTCAACGGTCTTGAAAAAAGTTTTCATACCCATCTGATATGACGCTTCGCAGTCGGGATTACGACAGAGAACCCACACCATTTTTTCATCTGAAAGCCCTTCGATTCCCTTGGTGCCGCTTCCTGCCTGTTGCCTATAGAATATTATACCCGCCGCAGCCAGACAAACCACTGTAATTGTTACCATAATCGCTTTTTTCTTACCTTCTTCCATATCAAAAACTCCAAAATAGTGAAACAATAATACTGTTCGTGATTTACCCTAATAACCTATTATTTAATACGTTATTTGTCAAAGGTTTATTTTTTTTATTATTTATGCCCGGCCCAGATATTCATGCCTTCTCTTTGTGCCATTTGCAGGATTCTATCGGGTTCTTCCGGCATAGACGTACGGGCTGACAGATAAGCCGATTCTATAAAAACAATATTTTTCAGGTTCTCTCTGCCGCTGCTCAGGACCTTATTTTTATCGGGCGATAATATGCTCAGAGCGAAATTTTCCAAAAGTGCCCTCTCACGGCCAAACAGGTCGTCGTCGTATTCTCTTTCCTCGCTCACTCGTCCGGAACTGTCGCCGACGATGAATTTGTTGGAGCTGACCGTTAAATTTTTCTCTTTGCCGTAAACTTTCAGTACTTTCTCTTCACCACCCAGCGCAGCACAGCGGGATGCTGTTATATTACCAAAAAGAGTATCGCTGAATTTCATCGTTACAATCGCCGTATCTTCTGTCAAATAAAGTCTCTGTTGTTTATCGCTGGAAACATTGGTATTCAACGAATATATTTGCTGCGGCATAGAAAAATTCCACATCATCTGGTCGATTATCTCATAACAGTTGTGCAGCAGTACTCCACCGCCGGCCAGCTTCGGGTCATTTTGCCAAACACTTCTCCCCTCCCCCCCGACCGAGCATAAAGCCGTTATCAGAAAAATCTGCTCTAACTGTTTTTCCTGAAGAAACTCTCGAAGAGCAACAAAGCTTTTCGCAAATCGACACGGATTCGCAATAGCAAACTTTATTTGTTCTTCTTCAGCTATGCGGACAAATTCCATCGCTTCTTCAACATTTCTCGCCGGAGGCGCCAGCTTTAGTATGTTGAATTTCTTCTTCATTGCTGTCTTGATATATTCGTCACAACTGTACAGACCCGCAGCAACCAGCAGACAATCGAATTGATTTTGAATTATCAGTTGCCGGTAATCGTCATAACCGGCACAGTTATATTCCGAGGCAATCTTTTCGACAAGCTTAACGTCTTTGTCTGCTACCGCCTGAACTTCAAAACTATCGACCGATGACGCCGCTTGAAGCAGACTAATACCGCCCTTATCAAGACCAAGTATTGCTGTTCTTAATTTATTTTCAGCCATCTTCCAAACTATGCCTGTCCTACTGCCCTCATTTGTTAAGATGCGCTAAACACATCTTCTGTTCCGTAAATATCGTCGTTTTCACTGTTTTTTAGCTTAGAAACCAAAACGACCTCGCCTTTGTGGGAAATAAGAATAATTGGGAGCAATTCTTTGAGCATTTGTCTGTATATTATTGAATGTGATTACTTTTGTTTGGTATTATAAAGTGTTCCGGCACAGGATGTTGTGAGCACAACAGCAAAGCCTCTTTGCCCACTTCTTCGATTACCGTTTCATTGTCAATATTTTCAACCACCTTATTTATAAAACCCGCAACCTGCCTGGCCTGCTCCTCTTTCATTCCACGGGTCGTAATAGCTGGGGTCCCTATCCGAAGTCCACTCGGGTCCGACGGCGGCGCAGGGTCGCCCGGAACGGTATTGTAATTACAGACAATTCGCGCCCTGTCCAGTGCTTTTGCCAGTTTCCTGCCGGGGACATTTTTGTTTCGCAAATCGATTAGAATTAAATGATTATCCGTCCCGCCGGATACGAGGTTGAAACCATATTCAAGCAGCTTTTCGGCCATCGCCCTTGAATTTTTAACTATCTGCTTTGCGTACGCTACAAACTCCGGCGTGTCTGCTTCGGCCATTGCAACTGCTATTGCCGTCATCGTGTGCATATGCGGGCCCCCTTGAAGCCCCGGGAAAACCGCCTTGTCAACATTACCTGCGTGCTCGGCCTTACAAAGAAGCATCCCACCACGAGGCCCTCGCAGTGTCTTATGTGTTGTGCTCGATACTACATCGGCATACGGCACAGGGCTTTTGTGAATGCCGGCTACTACAAGACCTGCAATATGGGCTATATCGCTGACCTGGTAGGCCCCAATCCCTTTAGCTATCTGCCCGAATATCTCAAAGTCTATCTCTCTCGGATAGGCCGTCGCTCCAGAGATAATTAATTTAGGACGATGTTTTTTGGCAAGCTCTTCTATTTCGTTAAAGTCCAGCCTCCCTGTATCAGGCCTTACACGGTAAGGCACTGATTTATAGAATTTGCTCGTCACAGAAACCTTCCAACCGTGAGTAAGGTGTCCGCCGTCGATAAGAGACATTCCCATAATAGTATCGCCGGGATTTAGCAACGCCGAGTATGCCGCTAAGTTGGCAACCGAGCCAGAGTAAGGCTGAACGTTCGCATGGTCGGCGCCGAACAGCTTTTTCGCCCGCTCCTGAGCTATCTTTTCGATTAGGTCGGTTACCTGCTGGCCCTCATAGTAACGCTTGTTCGGATAACCCTCCGCATATTTATTTGTAAGGCAGCTTCCGCTGGCTAACATCACTGCCTTGGATACGTAATTTTCAGAGGGAATAAGACGAATCGAACCGCTCTGGCGGGTCTGCTCCTGCCTTATTAGTTCGTAAATCTGTGGGTCATATTGCTCAAGAGCTGTTACCATGCGTAGTTTCTCCTTAAACCGGTCACTTCCGCCTCGATTCCTTCTCGTTTATCAACAAAAACCGAATATAACACACCATTGGCCCTTATACAAGTATTTATTTATTGACAAAATTGCACTAAAGATTATGATAAAGTAGGTCAAATAATATGTTGGAGAAAGGTATCAGTTAGAATCTATGTCACAGGAAGATAGTGGTCAGGCATTGGATAAGGCGGGCGTTTTTTTTGAAAGAGCCCGAAGATTAGGCGCAGCTACAAATTTCGATAATGCTATCGATACGTACCTTGAGGGCTTAAGACTTGCCCCCGAGGCCCTCGAACACGGCCATATTGAGCTTAGGGAATTAGGCTTGCTTCGGCAGGCAAAGGGCGGCAAAAAACCCTCGGAAGAAGAAAAACAACAGAGGTTACAGCCAAAAGAGCCTCTTGACCAAATGCTTAATGCAGAGTATCTTCTCGCAAAAGACCCCGGACATTTGCCTTATGCAGAAGCCATGCTAAAAGCCGCCGTCGCCAGCGGCTGCAAAAAAACGGCAAAATGGATTGCTGACCTGATTTTTCTGGCAAATAATGCTGCAAAAAAACCTTCTTTGCCGATATATATTTTATTAAAAGATTCGTACATGGCGATTAACGAAGTCGATAGGGCCTTCGCTGCAGGAAAAAACGCTCTAAAACTTGACCCTGGTGATGCAAAACTGATTGAACAGCTCAAAGCCCTCTCAGTTAAACTCACCGCTCCGGCCGGTCGGAATCAGCAGGGCTCCGCTCAGGCAGAGGACTATAACCTGCTGCAAAGCGGACAAAAAGCGAACGGGGTAATTGATATGTCAGAAAACCAGATTGACCCGGCTGTAACTAAAGCGTGGGTCTTTTTTGAAAAAGCCCGCAAAATTGCTGAAACTGGAAACTTTGATTACGCTATTGAACTGTACCTTGACGGCCTCCGCTGCAACCCGGATGCCCTGGAGGACGGACATCTGAAACTTTTTGAACTGGCCCTGAAGCGGCAGAAAAAAGCCGGCAAAAAACCCTCTATGGTTGAAAAAGTTAAACACCTCAGAGGCAAAACTCCAACTGAACAGATGCTCAACGCTGAATACCTCTTTGCAAAAGACCCCGACCATTTGCCCTATGCTGAGGCTATGCTAAAAGCTGCCGTCGCTGCAGATTGTAAAAAAACAGCGAAATGGATTGCTGATTTGACTTTCCAGACAAATAACGCCGCACCAAAACCCTCTTTTCAGGTATATGTCTTGTTGAAAGATTCATATGCGGCTCTTAGCCTGTATGAAAGGGCGATTGCTGCCTGTGCCAAAGCAGCAAAGCTCAAACCCGAAAATACGGAAATAGCCGACCAGTATAAAAGGCTTTCCGCCGAAATGACCGTGGCAAAAGGAGGTTACGACATCAGCGGTGATTTTAAACACTCTATAAAGGACCGCCAGGCCCAGGAAAAACTTCAGGCACAGCAAAATGTTGTAAAAACCGAAGATTACCGGATTACTGCGGTCAAAAACGCCAGAAAAGCATTTACGCAGGAACCAAATCTGCCCAAAAACATATACAATTTGGCAGGTTCCCTCTCCGACCTGGAAAATGAAAAAGCTGAAAATGAGGCGATAAAACTGCTTGAAAACGCATATATGACGAAAAAAGACTTCAGTTATAAGCAGCGGGCCGGACTCATAAAGCTCAAGCAGCTAAAAAGAAAGGTGAGGCTGGCCAAAAGTGCTCTTGAAGCCAACCCCGCTGATGCACAGGCAAGGTCAACTCTTGCAGCTTTTTCAGAACAGTTAAACAACATCGAATTAGAGCATTATCGTCTCTGTATGGAAAATTATCCCACCGACCACCAGGCAAGGTACGAATACGGTATTCGTTTATTCAGGAATAAACATTATGACGAGGCTATACCTTTATTTCAGGATGCCCAGAGAGACCCAAGACGCAGGATTGCTGCCATGGACAAAATTGGCCTGTGCTTTTATGCGAAAGGCTGGTTTACTGATGCAATTGATATTTTCTCTCAGGCAATTAACGACTACGAATTAAAAGAGGATGCAACCGCAAAAGAATTAAGGTATAATCTGGCAAGATCGTACCAGGAAAATGGTGATTTGGAAAAAGCCCTGGATATTTACAGAAAAATCGCCCAGCTTGATTTCGCTTATAAAGACGTTAGACAGCGAGTAGACCAGCTGAGAAAAGAGGCTCAGTAGCCAACCTCTCAGCACGTCCCGATAAATTGATTTTAGTATTGTTAAATGAAAAAATGATGATTTTTAGGAGATTAAGGTGGCACATTCGTTATCAGCCAAAAAAAGAGTCAGGCAAAACGAAAAAAGAAGAGTGATAAATCGCAAGCGTAAAAGTCAGGTAAAGACAAAAATAAAGCAATTCCAGGAAACTCTCAGCGAAGGTGATGTGGAAGCAGCTACAGAGCAGCTTCGTATTGTCACAGCCAAACTCGACAAAACCGCCGCTACGAGCACTATGCACAAAAAAACCGCAGCAAGAAAAAAATCTCGTCTGGCAAAAAGGCTTAACAATCTAAAAGAGAAAAAAGGCTGACTCGTCGAGCGAATCTGATATTGCAGGTTCCGCCCCGCGAGAGGTTGGGCATATGCCGGAAGTTTACAAAAGAAAGATTATTAAGCTACTAAAGCACGCCGATTACAAACCGGTCAAACTTGCACAATTAGCTAAAGCATTAGATGTAAATTCCCAGGATTACCCTGAATTTAAATCCGCCTTCGAACAGTTGCGAGTTGCCGGCAGGGTAAGCATTGGCCCTAAAAATCTCGTCACCCTCCCTCCAATGGCCGGTCAAATCATTGGCACCTTCAGGGCAAATCCAAAGGGCTTCGGATTCGTTACACCTCTCGAACCGAATTTGCACGGCGATTTATTCATACCCCCGCCCGCAACTGCAGGGGCGATGACCGGAGACCTCGTCAGCGCAAAAGTCCTCAAAACCGGCAAAAGAGCTGGACAGATGAGATATAACGGCAGGGTAATTGAAATCCTACAGAGAGCTCAGAATAGATTCGTCGGAACATTAATCAAAACTCAACAGGGCTGGCTCGTTCAGCCCGACGGAAGGGGATTCACAGAACCAATCTGCATAGACGATGTTACCGCAAAAAATGCACGCCAAAAAGATAAAGTCGTTGTAGAAATACTCACCTGGCCGACCGAAAAGCATCTCCCGCGCGGCGTAATTATTGATGTACTCGGAAAAGCTGGACGCTACCAAACCGAGATAAAGTCGATAATTAACCAATATCATCTGCCCGGAGAATTTGATGACGAGTGCACAAAGCAGGCCTCTCTCGCTGCAAAAAAATTTAACCCTGAAAAGCTCGGACAAAGAGATGACATTACTAAAAAGGTGATTATTACAATCGACCCTCCCGATGCAAAAGACTTCGACGATGCTATTAGCCTTGAAAAAGATAGCAGTGGAAACTGGGTCTTAGGCATTCACATTGCCGATGTCGGTTCTTTTATCCCAGCAGATTCCCCACTTGACATCGAGGCAAAGGAGCGGGGAAACAGCGTTTATCTCCCCGGAAAAACAATTCCAATGCTGCCGGAAATATTAAGTAACGGCATCTGCAGCCTGCAGCCGAAACAAAAACGTTTCGCCAAGAGCGCCTATATAACTTACGACTCTAAGGCCAATGTCATCTCACGCAGTTTCGCAAATAGCCTTATATCTTCAACCCAGCGATTGACTTACATACAGGCCGACAGAATATTAAAAGGACACACCAAAGGTGCCGCCCCTGAAGTAATTCAACTGTTAAAGAATATGGAAACGCTCAGCCGGACAATTAGCAAACGCCGGGCCAAAAATGGAATGCTGCATCTGGATTTGCCGGAGACCGAACTGATAATGAATAAAGCCGGCCGGGTCGTGGATGCTCGCCCCGCTGATGACTCCTATCCACACACCATAATCGAGATGTTTATGGTCGAAGCAAACGAAGCCGTCGCCGGCCTTTTAGACAGACTCAATGTCCCATTTTGCCGCCGAATTCATCCCGAGCCCGACACCCTCAGTATGAAAAATCTCGCCAATCTCATCCGCACTTTAGGCCTTACTTTGCCGCGAACACCTGACCGATGGGCGATACAAAATCTCTTAGCTGCCGTCAAAGGCTCCGACAGCTCACTGGCCGTAAATCTGGCCGTTTTACGAAGTTTTGAAAAAGCCCAGTATGCCCCCCTACACATCGGCCATTTCGCACTTGCCTCAACCCATTATTGCCACTTTACCAGCCCCATCCGCCGATACGCAGACCTACTCGTTCATCGCCTTTTGGATAGTTACTTAACGAAAAGGCAACCTTCATCGGATATCGATCTGACCCAAGTCGGCAAACACATCACTTTTACCGAACAGCGGGCAGAGGACGCTGAAAGAGAATTGCGAATGGTTCTGCTTTTGCAAATGTTAAGTAAGCGAATCGGCGACGAGCTTGATTGCGTCGTTACCGGCCTTGCCGCTTTCGGTATTTTCGCGCAGTCAAAAAAATTCGGAATCGAAGGCCTTATTCAAACCCAAGACCTCGGACCCGACATCTGGAAATACGACCAGAAAGCACAGTGCATCATCGGTCAGCGTTCCGGCCTGACAATTCACTTGGGCCGCCCCGTAAAAGTGCGAATTATATCGGTCAACATTCCTGCCAGACAGCTAAACCTCTCACCTGTAAAGCCTTTCACTAAAACAACCGCAAGAAAAAAGAAAACAAAACCACCGAAGAAAAAATCAAAAAAAGACAGAACCCAAAAACCCCAAAAAAGAAAAAGGGGAAAAAGCAACCGTTAGAAACCTCTTTCTAAAGCTCCATCTCCTCTGAGACATCGGACTCTTCCCAAATCGCAGGTGTCTGAGAGATTACTTTAACTCCGAAAAACAAATATCCGAGCGCAGCCAACAAGTATAAATACACTGGCAGGTAAACGCTGGCCAGACCAAGGACAGTGCTTACTATTATGCATGGTGTCACGGCTGTTATTGACAGACGAAGCAAAGCACTGTAGGAAAATATTGTTTTGCATAACGAAGCAAACAACAGTCCTATCGCAGCATATATGAGTGCCTGAACAATTCTATATACGTAAGAGCCCAGAAGGGCAAATGGAGACATTGCGATTACAGCATATTTCTTGAAGGTTTGCAGCCACCCCGTTATACGCTCGCTGTCCACAACAAAATGCTCCACTTCAGACAAGTCAAACGTTCGGGTCTCAAATTCACCCTGTCGCCATATAAAATTGCTCTTTGTCAATAAGCAGATAGTATTTGCATCTTCCAGCGAATAGATTGTCCCCGTGGTGTCGATGATTGCAAGGACATCGTTGCCTTCTGGGACCGTGATGTAATACGGCTGAGGCTCTTTTATTGATGCTTCTCCATCGATAATTGTTATCTCCGGTACCTGTTCGACAAAACCAGGGGCCTCATTATCGATAAAATCCGAAACTCCCACGTGTATCTTAATCATTGTGGGTATCCAGCAAAGTATCAGAAGTAATAGCAGGTATGCAAAACCCACTCCTTTCCAGTTTAATCCTACGTCTATGTACAACTCCTTCGAGAAAAATGACAGAAGCGGTACATGGATAATAGAAAACTTTTTCATAATCTTTCTCATGCCTCCAACTTGGCTTATCACAACTCCTTGTCTCCCCTATGGGATTAACACTTATTCTATGAAAGAATTTCTGAGATTGTCAATGTAAACTTCATATTTACATTAGAATATTTAAGCAACGTCCACAATAACTGCACTGTCCTCTTGACAACCGGCCGCAATTTTGTAATACTTACCCCAAACAGCGTTAATAGTGAAATAAACCACGAATCACGAGGTACGAGCAATGAGAGCATCTGAGATGCGAAAAGGCCAGACAGTCAAAATCGACGACAAACTTTATTCTATTGTTGACTATCAGCACGTCAAACTCGGTAAAGGCGGAGCTGTCTATCAGACAAAACTAAAAAGCATAAACGACGGCTCAATTCAAAACGTCCGCCTCCGCGCAGAAGAAATTGTCGAAGAGGCTTTCTTCGATAAACGAAAATATGAATACCTTTATTCTTCAGGTAGCGAACACGTTCTGATGAACACCACAACTTATGAGCAAATTAGTCTTGATGATGATGCTTTCGGCGATGGCCCGAAGTATCTAAAACCCAACACCCAGCTCCAGGTCAGTATATATCAGGGACGCCCGATTATAGTTGAATTGCCGAATACGGTGGATTTGCAGGTTAAAGACACACCGCCGGAAATCAAGGGTGCAACTGCTACAAACCAAACAAAGCCCGCTACCCTCGAAACAGGTCTGGTCGTTCAGGTGCCGCCGTTTATTAAAATCGGAGAACTCATCCGCATCGACACACGTACCGGACAGTACGTAACGCGGGTTAAGCAATAGCCCCCGTCAATGAAATTTAAGGATAATAAGCACTGCGAAGCTGATTATGCCATCTGATAAAATAGGCAAAACTCTTTTGAAAGTCTTCGGCTCGCGTAACGAGCGATTGATAAAAACATATTTGGCTCTCGCACAAAAGGCGCTCCAGTTTGAAGACCAGGTAAAAAACCTCGACGACCACTCCCTCAAAGCAAAAACCGCCGAATTCAAAGCCGCAATAAAGACCGGCTCAAAACCTGAAGACATCCTACTTGAAGTCTTTGCCGTTGTTCGTGAAGCCGCAAGGAGAAATGTTCAGATGCGCCATTTCGACGTCCAGCTCGTCGGCGGCAATATCCTCTACGAGGGAAAAATCGCCGAGATGGCTACCGGCGAGGGCAAAACACTCGTTGCCACATTAGCCGCATACCTTGTCTATCTGACCGGAAGAAAAGTCCACATTGTCACCGTCAACGATTACCTCGCAAAGCGCGACGCTGAATGGATGGAGCCCGTATATAACGCACTCGGTATGACCGTAGGAGCAATTCAGGCCGATATGGACACCGCAGGCGACCAGCGAAAACAGCAGTATGCCGCCGACATCACATACGGAACAAACAATGAGTTCGGTTTCGATTATCTCCGCGACAATATGAAAATCTCCCTCGAGCAGATGGTTCAGGGACCATTGCAGTACGCCATAGTCGACGAGGTAGATTCGATTTTAATCGACGAGGCAAGAACGCCTCTGATTATCTCCGGGCCCGCTTTCGATGATGTCACCAGGTACAAAAAAGCCGACCAGGTCGCAAGAAAACTCCTCACCCTGCAGGGCGGCTATGACCGAATCAAAAGGCAAATCGACTATTCCGAACGTGCCCAGGCCGCCGCACAGGGTGAACTCGCTGATGCAAAAAAGGAAAAAGACAGCAACAGAATCAAAAAGGCACAGGATGCCATCGAAAAGGCACGCTCAGACCTTGAAAAAGCTCAAATCGCTTTGGAAACGGTAACTCAGTACTACGAAGTAGAATACGACAAAAAATCGGCTCACTTAACTCACGAAGGTGTGACTGCTGCACAGGAAATCGCCGGCGTAGGCTCATTCTTCACAGGCTCCAATATGGAATGGCCGCATCTCCTTGAGCAGAGCCTCCGAGCTCACGTTACTTTCGAAAAAGAAAAAGAATATGTCGTTATCGATGGCAAGGTCATTAT
>CAZTKW010000009.1:0-7128 GCA_964614315.1 uncultured Pirellulales bacterium | reverse complement strand
CCCTTCAGAATTTCTTCAAGCTCTACGACCAGATAGCCGGTATGACGGGAACCGCCGCCACCGAATCGGAAGAATTTATGAACATCTATGGCCTCGAGGTCATCATAATACCAACCAATGAACCCTGCGTAAGAGATGACCGCGATGACGTAATCTACAAATCGATGAAAGAAAAATTCGACGCCATCGCTCAGGAAATAAACGACGTCAGCGCTGCCGGCCGCCCCGTTCTCGTCGGTACAATCAGCATAGAAAAAAGTGAAGCGCTCTCCGATGCCCTTACAAAAAAATTCGGCCTCGAGCACGAAGTGCTAAACGCAAAGCAGCACGCAAGAGAAGCCGTAATCGTCACAAAAGCCGGACAGCAGCACAAAGACCGCCATGGCAAAAACCAGGGAAACGTAACAATCGCTACAAATATGGCCGGCCGTGGAACCGACATTAAACTCGGACCGTCAGTTCCGGATATCGGCGGCCTCCACATACTCGGCACCGAACGACACGAGGCAAGAAGAATAGACAACCAGCTCAGGGGCCGCTCCGGAAGACAGGGTGACGCCGGCTCAAGCCAGTTCTTCCTCAGTTTCGATGACGACCTCATGCGAACTTTCGCCCCCGAATGGACCGTCAAAGCCCTCTCCTGGATAGGCTGGGAGGAAGGCCAGCCAATCTATCATAAAAGAATCAGCAAAGGTATAGAAAAGGCACAGAAAAAAGTTGAAGAGCGAAACTTCGAAATAAGAAAGAGCCTCCTCGAATACGACGAGGTAATGGATTACCAGAGAAAAATCTTCTACTCCCGAAGACGCCAGATACTCACCGGAAAAGGGCTCAAAAACATCATCCGGGAAATGATTGATGCCGCCGTCACAAAATGCTGCGAAACTATTCTCAAACCCGATTATAACCTGAAGTGCATCATCGAATGGGCAAGAACTAATTTCGGCGCCGACCTCAGGCCTTCCGACATCGACGACGTCAAAATAGAAGAAATCGAAATTTTAATCAAGCGGCAAAGAAAAGACCAGACAGCAAATGAAATCTCTCTCTCGTTGGGCGAATATCTCGAAGATTACTCCGACCCCCGAAGCTGGGATATTCCCGGCCTCTGCAAGTGGGCTATGAGTGCTTTCAAGGTAAGCCTCAGTCCCGCAAAAATCAAAAATCAACAGCCTGAAGAAATCGAAGAACAGCTAATCTCTGCCGCAAACGAGCAGATTGACAAAAAAGACTGTTCACAGTTGGTTGAGTTCTTAAAAGATGATTTCTCCGCCCATAGAATTGCCGAATGGGCTCGCGCCAAATTCGATATTAACCTCGACCTCGAACAGATAAAAACTTCCAACGCCTCACAGGTTCGCAGCCTCATTATCGACCAGGCCTCGGAAAAGTACAAAAAAAGAGAAATCGAGTACCCCGTCGAATTCGCTATGAATATGGTTTACGGCCCCGAAGGTGCAAACGTCTATGGCTTTGACGCTCTTGCCGACTGGGTCAACAAAAAATACGATGCCGGCTTCTCGCCGGAAAAAATACAAAACCTAAAACCAAGGGCGCTCCAGAATCAACTGCTCGAATTAAGCAAAAGCTATAACAATGGCCGCTTGCAGCAGCAGCTCGATGAGAAAATCGCTCAGTTGGATACGGACCAGTTAATCAATTGGGCAAACGAAAGATTTGATGCCTCTTTGACCCCCGAATCTATCGGCGACAAAGACCAGCGTAAAGAAAGGCTCTCCGAACTCGGCTCCGAATTCCTCCGCTCAGAGCTTAGCGGCCTCGAAAAATACGTCCTCCTACAGGTTTACGACAGCACATGGAAAGACCATCTCTTTGCAATGGACCATCTAAAGGGAAGTATATGGACACGCTCTTTTGCCGAAAAGGACCCGAAGACCGAATACAAGCACGAAGGCTTCAGAATGTTCAACGAGATGCTTGAAACCATCGAGGACAGGGTCACCGACATTATCTTCAAAGTCCATCTCGACCCGGGTGCACGCGCAAAAAGTGTCTGGAATGTCAGCCAAACCGCCCACGATGAGGTCGGACAGTTCGCAATGGCAGAACGCCAGCGAGCCGCCGCTCAGGCCCCACAGGCAGACCAGACAATAAAGCAGATTAAGCTCGAACAGCCTAAAGTCGGTAGAAACGACCCATGTCCCTGCGGCAGTGGAAAAAAATTCAAAAAATGCTGCGGAAAAAATGCTTAATCTAAATCTATGATAAATGAATATCTCACTTTAACATCTTAAATTGGAGACCGAAGAAATGAAAAGAAGAGACTTTTTGACAGCAGCTTCTCTGGCTGCAATAGCCCCGATTAACAGTCTAAGCCGTGCCGATACCAGCTCCTCTAAATCACAGCTTCAATACTACGAGTTGAGAAAATACAGCTTGAAGTCGCCGGAAAAACAAAAACTCATCCTCGATTACCTCACAGCAGCCGAAATCCCCGCACTAAACCGCATCGGCATCGCACCCGTCGGAGTCTTCAAAATGTTAGAGCCCGATACTCCCGACCTTTACGTCCTCCTGCTCCACAACTCTCTAAACTCCGTCCTTGCAGCCTCATCTCTCATAGACTCTGACCCGCAATACCGCAAAGACTACGCAAAAATCCTGAATGCCCCCATATCCGACCCGGCCTATGAACGCATCAGCACTTCCCTCTTGCTCGCTTTCGACCAAATGCCTAAAATGGAAATCCCCACAAGGGCAGACTCGCGAATCTTCCAGTTGCGCATATACCAAAGCCACGACTCAATCAAAGCCTCAAGAAAAGTCGAGATGTTCAATACCGGCGGCGAAATCGCACTCTTTCGCAAAACCGGCCTGAATCCCGTCTTCTTCGGCCGAGCAATAACCGGCTCAGACCTCCCCAATCTAACATACATGCTCGCTTTTGATAATGTTGAGCAAAAGGACAAAAGTTGGGACGACTTCCGCAAGTCCCCCGGATGGGAAAAGCTAAAAGCAGACCCCTATTACGCCGACACCGTCTCAAAAGTCACCAACATATTATTGCGACCAGCCGCCTGCTCACAACTCTGAACATAAACCCCCGGATACCAACTCCGCCGCTTGTCGTTATCAACTCAGGGCACCGAACTGCCGCACAAAATCGGCGTTCTGCCGGATTTGGTCGCTGTACTTCGGATACATACCGACTATCACCCCGTCGCTCGGCTTGATATGCTCGAAAGCAAACTTGAATGCCTTTCCAACCGTCTCTTCGTTACGGCACCTACGACCAGCCGCGAGTATTTTGAATCCAAGACACGGCTGCTCAACCTGACGCACAACTTTAGTCATCTCAAGAGGGTCCGACGCAAAGAACGCCCTGTCAACCTGCGCCGTAACAACTTCGGGCATCTTTTCCATCTCACGCTCCGGCCGCGTTATGTAATAAAAGCACGTCATAAACAAATCAACCTCCCACCCCTCGTCGGCAACCCGCTTGATGCAGTCGGGATTATGCGCTGATACCCCAGCCATAATCCCCGCGTCTTTAACCCTCTTGACAAAATCATGGACCTCTCCGCTTTTGCCACTCTGGAACAGCCTGTCGGTCACGCCCCCGTGATGGACTATCGCTATAGGCCCTATCTCTTCGATAACCTTCTTTACAGACATCCGCTCAGGCCCACCCGCATGAAGACAGATGAAATTCAACTTGGAACCTCCACCGCGCAGCCTCTGACAAACCTTCGCCATCTTCTCCGGCCCGCCTAACTGGTGAGTATTGATGCCCTCTCGTTCGCACCTCCAGAGAAAATCTACCGTCCGCTCAGTCGTGAAGTATTCTTTCATTTCCCGGTCCATCACCGGCCCCATATACGAATATCCAAGAATAGGATTGCTCCCCGCAATCAGCCGCGTTATCTTGTGCTCACCAAGACGTATCGTCGGTAGCTCCGCCGAAGCCTTCTCCCCCGGTCGGCTTTCCTCGCCGAGACCAATATTGCCCAGTGCAAATGCAGAACCCGCCGCCGCAGCCGATAGTCGTGAAAGAAATTCCCTCCGTCCTATTCTTTCTCCTTTTTGCTTTTTTGAACTCATATCTGACCTCCCGACGTATTGTCCATTATCCTTCTGAACTTTCAATAAACCCAGTATAAGCAAACTTGCCCCCAATAGCAACCACAAAAACAACCAACCACCCCCTTCGTAATTGTGGATTATTCGGATTGGTTCTTACCCTCAGCTTCTGTCAGAAAAATCTTGGGCAATGAACTATAAAGCTTGAATTTTCCCGACAGACTTCATATCCTATTGAAAATTAGGCTCAGCGGCGTAGTTGAGCATAGATAGGCGGCAAATATTATTGAAAATGGGAGATCAAAATGAGCTTCAAACCAAATCATAATCTACGATGTATTGATTCCAGGTTATACTTAAAGCTGGTACTGCTAACAGCTATAGTAACCTTAGCCGGCTGTGGTCCCAAAGCTGTCCGTGGTGGAGCAGGAACCGACAATCCACAACTCGACGAGTTGGCTCTGAGCGTCAAGCTCGACCGGGCTGATATAGAATACCTTGTGTCCCAGAACATCAGGGCCTTGTCATCATCAGCCCTCTGGAACAATTCTATAGAGAAGGCCGATACACCACCTGTCGTTGCAATCTGGTCCATCCAGAACAACACAAGTCAACATATCGATGACCAGATGAATGCGCTCCTGTCATCCATCGAGGCGTACATGGTAAACTCTGGAGATGTGCGCGTCGTTAGTCAGGAAAGACAGCAGAAACTCGTCAATGAGTTGCGTCTCCGCCACAGCGATATATATGACCCCCAGACCATCGGAAAATTCGGCAGACAATTGGGAGCTCAATACTTCGTGACAGGCAAGATTTCATCCGTCGAAGAACGGCTGAAGAAAACCCGCCGCGTACAGTACAGCCTCATGATGCAGGTCTTGGAAGTCGAGACAGGCCTGATTACTTTCCAGAACGAAGCGTCGAGGAGCAAAGCGCTCAAACGTTAGCTCAATGAACATCCGGGAGCTATGGCATGAGTGATTCAGCGATGGTCAACCTGCTAAGATGCGCTTTAATTCTATGTGTGCTATGGGTCGGCGGTTGCGCCACCTATACCGATAAACTCAGCAAAACCCATCAGGCTGTCAGTGCAGGCGACTATGAGGCTGGCATCAGCCAGTTGAATGATATCCTGGGAGTGGGCAGCTTCGAGCAAATACCTGATGACTGGTCTGTGCACAGGCCCTTGGCCGCGCTTGAGCGTGCCATGCTGCTTCAGGCACAGGCTCGATACGAATGGAGCGCACGCGACCTCAGCGCTGCTGAAACTGAGCTCGAGTTCCTTGATCTGAAACTGGATACTGCTGGAAATATCGGCAAGTACATCTATAACGACAGTGCTGAGGTTTACAAGGCCCAGCCAACCGAACGCCTGGCCCTCAATGCCTTGAACATGCTAAACTATCTGGCCATGGACAACCTCGAAGGTGCCGCCGTCGAGGCCAGAAGGTTCACCATTGCCCGCGAGTACCTTCAGTCGCTCGAACAAGACGAAAATGAAGCCACCCACGGAGCTTTTGGCTCATACCTGGCAGGATATGTTTTCGAGAAACTCGGCGAACCGGACCGCGCCTTGCGTTACTATCAGGAGGCCCTTGACGCTGGAAATCAGGAGGCGATTCGTGATCCTGTCCTTCGGTTATCCGCTCAGGGCAATTATGTCGGAACAAAGCTGAAAAAGTACCTTAACGAATGGGGCGCCTCCGATACGCCCCAGACACAGCACTCCTCTTCGAGTTCCGAAACCAGCGGCGAGATTCTTGTCATATTGGGCATCGGCCGCGTTCCATACAAGGTCCCAAAGCGTATCCCAATCGGTGCTGCTGTCGGCTACGCCGGGATATGGGTAACTGGTGACACCGAAATCCTCGAATACAGTGCATTAAAGGTACTGGTCTATCCTGAACTCGTCACGCCGAGTAACCAGTTTGCAAAGGCAACCGTAAATCTGGGTGGTCGCGATTTGCCCGTAGAATTGCTCACCGACCTGGGTGCTGAGATTACAAGGGAGTATGAGACCATCAAACCGAAGATCATCGGGGCCGCTATAACACGCATGATAGCCCGCGCCGGTGCTGCTGAAGGCGCACGTGCCTTGACACGCAAGAAAGGCAAAAGCAGCGGAACGGCATTGCTCGCTGCTCTGGCAACTGAAGCGGCCTTGGTCGGTCTGGACAAGCCTGACACGCGTTCCTGGACCTTTTTGCCGGACCGTGTGTACATCTGCCGCGCGCAGGTTCCCTCGGGCCTCAATGAAGTCCGCGTTGACTTACTCGGAAGGGCTCAAGAGACTCGAGTGATTCAAGTGGACGTTCCAAAGGGAGGTTTCCGCGTCGTTGTAGTCACTGAGCCAAGGTGATACCAGCAGCCGGTTCATTCTGTCTCCTAAAACCTGTAGCTATGTATCCAGTCTATACACCCGCGTGCTGGGGGTCACTTAACGCCTCGTACTTTTTCCATATCAACATATATCCAACCTTCTTTCCCATTACATATCCATAATAATAAACATGCTCTGGCTTTTGTTCCACTTTTTTACTCGTTTACGTCGTAAATGTCTTCAGAATAATCGTATTCTGGATTTTTTCCTGGCCCAAACTGAAATCGAGCAGTCTGTTCGTAATAATTCCTGTCTGGCTCCGAGAAATCGTCCCATCGAGTTTCTCTCAATTGACCTCCTTCAAAGCTTTTTATAAGAACAGGTTTGCCGTTTTCATAATGCGTCTCCTCTATCAATACGGAATTCGCATCGTAAAGTTTCCAGAACCCCGTCTTCCTTCCCAGGTCCCATTGGCCCTCTCCAATTATCTCTCCATCTAAACCATATACCTTATTATATCCGTTATAATACTCCTGGTCCTTGGTTAATTGAGTCTCAGTATTGAGCTTTCCCATAAAGTATGACTGCTCTTTGTAACAGGTGATTCCATCGGCGTCCTGATATTCGACGATATTGGTTGAAAACATATTATACTTATAAAATGATACTGCCAATACTCCCAAAGAAACGAATGATATGATATACCCGGCAACAAATGTAACAAGCAAAGCTGCCGTTGCTCCCGCCTTGGGTGGATTTATTCG
>CAZTKW010000008.1:0-20492 GCA_964614315.1 uncultured Pirellulales bacterium | reverse complement strand
ACATTATTTGCCGCTTTTGCGCCAGGCGAAGCAGAGGATCTGAACGAACTGTTCGGCTATTCCAGCTGGCCGCAACTGTTTGAACGTATAGGCTTGGCAGTTGTTTGCATATTCTTGTTGCTCGCTGCAATATTTGTTATTATTGCCCGCCGCAAATCAGGTCCATTTCACATAATTCGTGCCGTAGTTGGAATGTTGGTACTGTTACTTGCTCTGGCGGCATTCTCAGATGCTATGCCCAGACAATATCCGCAGGAAGCTATTGATATGTTGAACAATCAGCAACTTGGACCGGCACTTGAAAAACTGTTGAAAAGCACGGGCGAAGATTCAGCTATTATGGCAGTAATTACTTTCTTGATATCGGTTGTTATACTGGCCTGGCCTCCAAGACAAAAACAGCCGGTATTCAAAACTGTTGCTCAAAACCAGGAGGTCATCTCATGATTCCAATTGTATTCTTAACGCTTCTGGTGGTAATAGCTATAGCCTTGTTATTCAAAGTAGGTAAAACCAGACGATGGTGTCGTGTTATAGGAGTTTTATTGCTACTGTTTTTTATGGTTGCTGTCTTGCACAATACTCGCCACACAGCCATTTTCGTACAAAGCAGCAATCCTATCGAGCGCCTGACAAAACACCAAACACACCCAATAGCTGATGTCCCACCGGTCTGGTTGCCAGGCGTTGAAGACCAATTTGAAGCTGATGTTTATCCATCCAAACAATCTGCTGTCCGGGCACTTGGCTTACGAACAAAAGGTCATGCTGATGTTAATCTCAATACCGTTGACATAGAAACACATCCGGTTTCGTGGTCAGGTAAGTCAGAAAGTAAGCTCAACAGTGGAAAGGTCGAAGCAACTGTCGCTGATAATAACAAACAAACCACAATAAGTGCCAACTTCGTTGAGAAGCCGTGGATTGAGAATTTTGCTGACTTTGTCAATCGAAACCCTAAAGACAAGTGGATATTATCTCGCTCACAACAATCCTGTACCAGCCACGCTGAGGCCGAGCAGCAAGCGATAAATAATGCCTGTGACAAATTAGCTTGTCTGTTGAACCAAATGCACAAGCAGCGTTTTGCTGTGAGAGGTGGATTCACTGTAACCGATGCTGATATTCGCAATAACTCTCTTCTCGCTGACCGATTTGTTCAGAGTTTTGCCGGTACCGCAGGAAGGATTTGGCGTCAGGCTATACTGATTAACGCTTCACAGGACAAACTTACAGAATTAGCTAAACAAAAGATGCTCGCACGGCAATCATGGCGGACGAGGTGGATTCGTGAACTTCTCTCTATCATTGGAATAACGATATTGATTTGTGTGGTTTATCTATTCCTCAATGCAGCAACCAGAGGTTATTACACCTGGTCTTTACGCATAGCTGCTGTGGTGCTTGTGCTGGCAGGAATATTGTTAATATTTACATTAAGCTGAAAAACTTGTTTACATACTCTACGTAATCTGAGAGAGGATATGAATAATATTTCTCAGGCAGAAGAATATCTTCTCGGGCAGATTCGTCAGGGCGATAATGAAGCATGGTCCCAACTGGTTAACCGCTATGAAGGCCGATTGCTTCACTTTGCCCAGGCTAAGCTGCCCCAGCGCGCAGACTGCGAAGATATTGTGCAGGAGACATTCGTCTCTTTTCTCAAAAGTTTGGATAATTATCGCCAAAAGTGTAGTTTAGAAACCTACCTGTTTACTATCATTCGGCGAAAAATTATTGACGCTTACCGCAGAAAAAAGTCGAAAGACATAAGACTGATTCAGGATATCTATAGGACCACTCGCTATGGCAATCCATGTAATGCTTTTGAAAATTTACCTGCCCCGGATCACACCGGCAGTTGGTACGCCAGACGCGACGAACAGTATCATTTGCAACAGGAGGCCTTATCAGTAGCCTTGTTGGAACTTGTCAATGACTTTAAGAAATCGTTGAACCTTTGCGACCTGGAAATCGTCGAACTAATCTTTTACTGCCATCTCTCAAACCGTGATATCGCTCAAATAATGAATCTGAAAGAAAAAAACATCGCACTCATTAAACACCGTTGCCTTAAAAAGGTTCGCAGTAATATTGCAAAATTGAAAATATCCTTGGAACCGCTATCAGATAATTTCGAGAATATGCTAAACGAAGTTTGGCAGCAACAGCGCCTCAGTTGCCCTAAACGCAGCACCATCGGGGCTTACTTGCTGGAGACACTTGATAAGGATTGGCACTCTTATGTAGAGTTTCACTTGAAAAAGCTCGGCTGTCATTACTGCCTGGCCAACCTCGAAGACCTACAACGCCAAACCGCAGATAACAAATCATCAGTTTTACATGTCCGTATTATGGAATCCACTGTAGGATTTCTTCGCAAGCCATAGAACCTGGTGCAAATCATGACACAGTCTGAATGAGTGAGAAAAAACCATACAACTAGAGTACAACCAAAACGGTAAATAGCGTGTAAAAGCGCAAAAAGTACAAATCCATAAGGTCAGTAATATCAAAGGCTTAGAAAATTTGCAAAAAACGATGAACGTTTTGAATATCCGATTGCACTCCTGAACTTAGCTTATACTTAAATCAGATATATTGTGTATTTGCCGGCTTATAGCCGATAGAAATCCCGATTTTTTATTCGCAAATACCTACAGTTTTGAGCGAGTCGTCCCCGTGCAGGCAAGTATACTCGATTCAGGAGGTTTGTGAATCTGCGAGGGCGCTGTTGATTCGCTCGATGGCCTCGTCGATTTGGGCGGTGTCTTTGAAGCCAATCACAATCGCATCGAGTAAGCCGCAGTGCATAGCAAATCGTATGGACTTTTCTCGGTCTTCGGGCTTTACGAAATCGCCATCGCCTATGATTTTCATACCAATTACGCCGTGACGGTTTTTGCGCATAATCTTCAGCTGTTCGATTACAGCCGCCACGTGGGATAAATCACTCGGGGCATTCCAGCGCTCTACTAGAGTATCAATGTTGACGCCCTGGGGATTAACGCGAACGAGATTCACATCGACCCAATCGAGTTGTGCAGCCTGGGATGTAGCCGGGAGACTATGACAGGAGACGCCGTGAGACAGTATTATCTTTTTCTGTTTGGCTTCTTCAAAGGCATCCAAAAGGGGCTTGCACTTCTGGTTCCAATCTCCATTAACAACACAGTGAATGAGCAGACTGTCGATGTAATCGACCTTCAATTCTCTACGGTAACGATCAATGACCTCGAGGGGCTTTTCGGGAACTCCCATCATCTTGGTCTGAATGAAGAGTTTCTCTCTTGGGAGGGGTTTTATCGCATCGCCGACCATTTTGTGTGTCTTATAACTGTCCGCGGTATCGATATAGGTGATTCCTCGCTCATAGCCATATTGTATTAGCCGATTGAATTTTTCGGCCCCGAGGTCCCTTTGAGTCCTCCCTGAATTGCTTCCAGTACCGATGCCTAATCGGCTGAGCTTCAAACCCGTCTTGCCGAGTGTAACCTGGTCGCCGGCTGTTCGCTTAGGGGATTCTTTGGAAGTCTGCCGAACCTGACAGGACGTAAGAACAGTGCCAGCCAGTACCGCCGTACTTTTTATAAATTGACGTCGAGTGATTTCTTTTCTTTTCATGGCTGAACTCCTTAGTCAACTGACATTTCCCATTTACACGGTTAAAAAACATAATTTTCTTCAGCAACATCGAATATTTTACCAAAATCATTTTGAACTATCAAGGTTCTTCGTTTTCGAGGTGGTTTTGCCTTGACCCGCCGGAGGCCTATCATTTTAAGCATCTGTATTTTAAACCGAATGTCAGAGGTTCGAGCGCTGCCGGGGGCGGTGGGTTTGGTGCTTTGATAAGGCGCTTTTCAATACCATTATATAACCTTCTCATTTCATAAATCGTTATCCTGACAGGGGGAATTGAAGTTACCTGGGCATTGCAAGTTTGAGCAATTTTTTAGTTGACAAAGGTGGCAGCGGAGGGGCAGAGCGGAGCAGTAGAAAGCCGGGATTGAGGGATGAATGGTTCAGTCCTGGCAGTTTTCTGAGCCGGAGGGCGGTAAGGGGGGAGATTTCAGGATTTTGTACAGGCCCCATGTAACCAGGGGGACAAGGTACACCCAGAAAAAGCCCCAACAAGTAGTACCGTAGCCTTTGGCAATGAGGTCTTTTAGTCCGAACATTGAAGCAGCCAGTGCGAACAATAAAAAGACAACAGCAATCAAAGGCCTTAACTTTTTTGGCAGTATCTTATTTTTAGCCTGCAGAGCCGACTGGATTCGCTCGTTAACGGAGTGAATTAATGCGGTTCCCGTTTCAACCAGTGTTCCGAAAAGGACAACCTGGAAGACGATGAATAAAGGGAGGACGGCTATTTGCTGGAATGCAAATAAAGAAGGGACCGCTTCATCATTAACAGCAGGGTAGTAAGCAACCAGGGCGGTGTAAAAGAGCAAAGCGGGGAGTATTCCAATGACGCCGGCGATAATTCCGGCTGAAACAGCTTCTTTTCTTGTCTGGATGTGCTTTAAGCAGAAGAGAATGGCAGGGCCGATAGATAAATTGTAAAAGGCGTATTTTAGAGAGGAAACAACCCAGCCGGGTTTGATTTCGCTGGCGGAAAAATTGGTTCGGACGACGTCACCTAATTTGATAAGAGTTACGATAAAGAAGACGATATAGACGGCGTAAAGCAAAAGTGACCAAATCGAGAGGAACTTTTCAATCAGGCCGGTGCCCTTGAAGGTTAGGAAACCTACTGCCACGAGCATTACGACAACACCGGCCGTGTAAATATATGGCAAGTTGAAGTGTTCGGCGAACATTCTACCGGAAGCAGCGCCTATGACAGCCAGGACAATGATAAGGAAGGTTATGTAGATTATTTCATAGATGAACCAGAAAGGGCCCAGCAGTTTTTTGAAAAATGAGCGGTAGTCATAGGTTCCAAACGTGTGTGCAAATGTGAATGTCAAGGCTAAAAAGAGCGACCACATTACGGTGGTGACCAAAAGCATTCCGAGGATTCCGCCGAGGGGGCCGTATCTTAGAAAATACTCGACTAATTCCCGGCCGGTACCGTAGCCTCCGCCTATAACGACCGATTGAAATACAAAGCCCGGTAATAGGTACTTCCTAAAAAAAGATTTTTCCAATAAATTCATTGCTCAGGAAATTTTTTCAACATTTAAAGGTATGGTTTAATACGCTTTGCCGTTCGGCGACAAGCTTGGCCGAGGAATTGGATGTCTTTGTCTGTATGGGCGGTAGTTGTTGAGCACAGGCCGTGAACGGTGAATACGTTTTCCAGCAGGAGGGCCAACTGCAATACTTTGCCGCTCAGGGTAATGTCGCAGACAGCGGGATTATATATCTCTTCCGGGGTTATTAGCTGCGGGTCTTTCTCACGGGGAAAGAGCAGCATGTGCAGAGAATTACCGGGTAAAACATTGTTACGGTCGCCTGCGAAACGGGCGTAGAGACCTTCTTCGGCGAAGGCCTTTGTGACAGTTTGACGTGTTTTAATTGCGGTTTCGGACAGTTTGGAATAAATTTCCTTTTCGTTTTTTACGACGTGGTCCATAAATGTTTTGGCAGCGAGCATCGAGGCCGGGTGTCCAGAAAAAGTACCGCCGGAGAAATTCACCTTGTTGGGGCGGTCAACAGCAACCAGGTCTAAGATGTCTGCTCGGCCGGCAACTGCGGCAACGGGCATTCCGCCTCCAATGGCCTTTCCGAAACACATGAGGTCCGGCTTTACATCATAAAGTTGAGCGACGCTGCCAGCCCTGTAACGAAAACCGGAGATGACCTCGTCCATGATAAGCAGGACATTATGCTGCTGGGTTAGCTTGCGAGCAGCCTGTACGTATTGCCTTGTTGCGGGCATAAGTCCGCCGGCACCGATGACGGGTTCGAGTATAAAGCAGGCGAGTTTGTCGCCGTATTTTTTAAAGTGGTCGTCGAGCATGTCGATATTGTTAAAACCGGTGACAATGATTTTGTCAGTGACGGTTTTTGGAAGACCGGCGTTGTCAACAGATTCAAAGCCCTGATGGTAACTGACGCCCTTCAGGGTCCAGGGATTTGCCCCGTGCCAGCCGCCACCGATTTTAAGGACTAAATTGCGTTCTGTGAAAGCCCGTGCCATGGTGACAGCGTACATCGTTGACAGTGTGCCGCTGGTTGTAAAGCGAACTCGTTCAGCTCCTGACTGTTTGCAGAGAATTTCGGCCGCTTCTACTTGTAGCCGGTCGGGGAAGCCGGTTTGTAAACCGTATCCATTTGTAAAGGCTTTAGCCAGGGCTGATGTTACCACCCTGGGGTTGTGTCCTAAAATGTTCCCGGCATGTCCCTGCCAGAAGTCGAGTATCCGATGACCGTCTTCATCTTCCAGCCATGCGCCCTGAGCGCTCACTATACGAGGGGGAAAAGGCTGTAACAATCGCAGGTTATGACTGCCTCCAGATATGAGGTATTTCAATGCCTGTTCGTGGAGCCTGGCTGATTTCGGGGAATGTTTTGCGTATGCCGCGGCGAGTTCGGACATGAGCGGTGTATAATCTCTTTGTTTCATATTTTTCTCCGGAGAATACCATTAGCCAAAAGATAATCCTGTTGTTTTCAGTTATCTTAATCACAAAATTCTTAAAATCAAACATTATTTCCTTCTCAGCATCTCCGCACCCAAGCCGAGCAGTCAAAGTGGTGTGAAATGTGTGGAAGCGGAAAGGAAAGTTGCGGAGCCAGAGCGGGGGATGGGAGAAGAAGCAGTTCCCGGCGAGGTGAAGAGTTGTAAGTTTTTTTTAGCTTATTATTTCGGTTGCCCACAAGCCTATGCGGCTTGTTATGAGGCTTTGTAGTTCGTTGTTTTCGACGTCGGTCTTAATGTAAATTCTCAAATCCTGTTTTTTTTCCGTGAAGAATTCCAACGTAAATTTTTTGCCATCAGTTGTTTGGCAGAAATATTTGCAGCTTTTTAACTTATCTGTCTGTACATTCGACTCTTTGTTCAGGATTTTCCAGGAGGCTTCATCAAACCTTTTTTCGAGTTTTTGCTTTAAGCATTTTTTCTGTGCAGTCCTGGCGTCGATTCTTACGTATCCTAACTCCGAATAGATATTTACGGTTTTGTCGCCGAAGGCTTCGCCAATTGCCCTTGCGATGTCATCACCGAAATCAACGGCTGCACCTATTGCTATACCTGCGCAAGCTTCGCCGGATTGATGGCCGATTATGCCGCCTAATATTGTGGCACAGCCTGAAGCAAAAATTGTTGCGGTGAGCAAGAGTAAGGTAAGGATGAAATTTTTCATTTCCGCTGAACTCCTCAAAAAAAGCACCAAAATACAGAACCAATATAATTATATGCTTATCGGATGGACAATCAAGGGAAAAAGAAAAAAATTGATTGGATTGACCGAAAAACGGCAGGAAGGAGGGTAAAGAGGCTTGTAGTGTTTTTTTGCGGTATTTTCTTGACTTTTGTGCATTTTTGCTGTAGGATAGAACGAAGCTGAAAGTCTATTCTGTACGGTCAGGAGGAAGTCTTTGCGAAGCAAGATAAGCCCAGAATTAAGCGACTTTTTGTACCACAGTAGCGAGAAATTCCTATTAGGCTCCAACCGGAAAGAAATAACCGTCGGGTATAGGGTACGGCGAGTATCAGACGGTAATTATATTTAGATTTTAACAGAATAAGGAACAGACAGGAGGAGTTTAGAACTATGGAACGAGCGAATTTCAGGACTTTATCAGTATTTATAATTTTTTGTGTGTTATTTTCCGGCCTTTTTTGCGTTGAAGTTACGGCCGGTCCGAACGAGGAACAGAAAGAGAACACCGATTCGCAATGCCCCAGTGTTGACGTGGGGGGTAAAACGGTGACAACGGAGCTTCCTTCGGGGCCGTTTCTGAGGTTGGAGGGAGTGGAACTTGAGCTTGACGTAGCCGGGCAGAGGCTGAGCGGTGATTTTGCCTTCGAGAAAGAGAGCTGTCCGAGAATCAGCGGTCTTAGTCTCGGGGAGGAAGGGGACGTTAGTTCGGGACATGTTCTGGACGGGGGTGCGGGTAACGACCGGTTTTTGAATAGCGCCTTACCAGCCGGTCCGTTTGTCAGGCTGGAAGGTCTTGAGGGGGGGCTTGAGCTTGATGTATTTGGGCAGAGTTTGAGCGGGAGTTTTTCTTTCGAGCGAATGACATCCGAGGGACGCAGCAGCTTAGTCGGCAGCGGTACGGGCAATATATATATATCGGCGGTCTATGGAACGGTGCATGCAGATGTTGGGGTATGTGAGGTTGGACGTGGGTATTTTGCGAGAGTTCTTTCGGGACAAGGCTCAATGGAGTCGAGCGGTGCAAATCCGGCCAATAACAATCCTTACGATCCGTTGAATTTTATTAAGCCTAGTGGCGTTGAGAAGCCCGGGCGACATTTATTAGGGAACCCATTTGATAAGCCGGTGTACTGGGAGAATATTTCTCCTTCACTGGGGGGGCATACGGGGCCAGATGAAGGCAGTGACAAGGCAATCCGCTTAGGGCTGTCAGAACTGGGTCCTCTTGGAGTTTTTGTAAAAGCCTCAATGACAAGCGGTGCTGCTGATGGTATAAGTTTGTACTCAACTCAAAAAGGCGCGCGTACACTTCGGCCGGAACTGTCACTTCATTATGACAGCGGCAAGGCCGACGGCAGTGTTGATGAGCGCCAGACGGTGCTTGGTTACGGGTGGACGCACAATTACAATATCTACTTAATCGACAGGTCGCCGGATATTTTTATGGCCGACGGCAAGGGGAGAATGACCCGTTTCCAAGAGGATGGGTTTGGAGGGTATACAGCCAGCGATGGTCAGACACACAGGCTCATATTCGGCGGGCCGGATTTCTTTAATGTCGAGGAGATTGACGGGACGACGATGGTTTTTCAGCTTGCTTTACCTGCGCCTATGTGGGCGGGCGGAGAGAAGATATACCTGCTTATGGGGATTCAGGATGTCAGCGGAAGAAGTTTTGAACTGGGGTACAACTTTGATTCATTGCTGGAGACGATAACCGACCCGTACGGGCGGGAGGTACAGTTCGGCTACGTTGACTATCCGGCTGGTAAACGCCTTCAGTATATTACCGACCCCAATATGCAGACGACTATAATTGGTTACGACGCACCCGGCGAGCACCTTTTGTATTTCACCGACCCATTAGGTTATGCCATTAACTACGTTTACGACAGCAATAACAGAATGACCAGTGCATTACTTAAGGACGGGAACACCTGGTATTGTGATTACAGCGGCGATAAGCCGTGGCGTATAAGGGACCCTAACGGGGACACATACGCTACCGTTACGAATTCGGAGAACTGGGCTCTTGACCCGATTCATCTGGCAAATAACGAGATACGGTACTATGCGAGCGTGAGCACTGTTACCGACGGCGAGGGTAATGTGACGACACTGAATCTGGATAAGAATGGTTATGTGACGGCGTTAAGTCAATCGGGTGAACCGGGGAAGAGCTTTAGCTATAACAGCGACCTGCGACTGACGGATGTGACTGATGAGACAGGGAATGTCTGGTCGTACGTCTATGATTCGAATGGGAACCTGACGGATATCGATGACCCTCTTTATAATCATTCTGACATGTTCTATGAGGACATGAATAATCCGTCGATGGTGACGAAGATAATCGAGCCTGACGGAGATACGTGGGAGTTTGAATATGACCTTGTGGGAAACCTGACAAAAATCATAGACCCGATTGTCGAATTGCCGACGGACAAGGTGATGAGCTTCGATTACAGTTATTTTCCTGGGCCGCCTTACGGTATTGTGGAGTCGATAAGACAGACCGACCGCAACGGGCATACAGTAGAGTGGGAATACGACCCGAATGGTAATATTGTGCGTGAAGTTGTCGACCCCTGCGGGGTTGAACTTGCTACCGAGTACGAATACGATTCCATCGGGCGGATGACGCGGAGGAGCGTTATAGTTGAACCGAGCCCAGCCAAACGGCTTGTTACGACGTATAGCTATGATGGGCTTGGACGAGTTATAAAATCGGAGCTGGACCCCAACAATTTTAACCTTACGAGGGAATACGAATATGACGGCTGCGGACGCTTGGTGAGAACGAGCAATCGTCGTGGGATATTCACAGATTATGATTACGACGAACGCGGGCGTTTGGTTGAGAGAAAGTTCGACCCGTGTGACTTAGCCTATTCGAGCAATTATTCCTATGACGGTTGCGACAGACGGATAGGGACTATTAATGCTAAAGGCAACCGGACCAATTATTCATATGACCCGCTCAACAGGCTTATCAAGATTGTTGACGCTAACGGATACTGGACGGAGTACGAGTATGATGTCAGGAGCAACCTGGCGGAGGTGAAGCGGACGATTGAGCCGGGCGGAGGAGGATACCGAATCAGCGATTATGAGTATGACCCTTTAAACCGGCTGGTGCAAATAACAGGGGACCCGTGTGATACGGCAGCGGTGACGCAAATCGAGTATGCCATCGGCGGCGACGGCACACCGGGGACACTGCTTGTTCACAAGATTACCGATGCCGAGGGCAAGGTTGTCTACTATCACTATGACCGGCTCGACCGGCTGATTAGAGTGGTCGGCAAGGATGGGGATACCGACGACAATGGCGGGGATCCTGATGACGCCATCAGCGATTACGAATACGATAGTGTGGGCAATCTCATACGGCTGACAATTGAAAACGTTCCGGAGCCGAACCTGGTTACCGAGTACAGCTATGACGGGGCAAATCGTCTGGTTCAGCGGACTGACAGCCCCGACGATGCCAACCTTATTACGAACTATAGTTACGACGGTGTCGGGAACGTAATCGGGGAAGTAACACCCATCGCAAATACTATTAATTACAGCTATGATACTGCCAACCGACTTGTCTCGATAAGCGATTCAATCGGGCAGGTTGTCAGCTACAGTTATGATGAAAACAACAATATGCTGACGGCGACGAACGGGCTGGGGCACAGCTGGAACTATACTTATGACAACGCCGACCGTGTGACAGATATTTACGACCCTCTGATTGAAATTGTCACCGACAAGTATGCGAGGTATGAATACGATGAAAACGGGAACATAATCAGGATAACCGACAACGAGGGGGTAATAACGGATTACGAATATGACCCTCTTAACCGCCTGATAACGATGAGCAAAGACCCTTGCGGACTTGATATAACGGTGACGATGGGCTATGACGGGTCGGGTAATAAAACAGAAGTCGTCGATGACAATGGGAATGTAACTGCTTATGAGTATGACGGTCTCAATCGGCTTATACGAGAAGAATTTGCCGACGGGACGGAAATGCTTTTCAGTTATGACGATGTGGGCAACGTCATAAGTGAGACGGACCAGATGGGTAACATTACGGGCTACAGTTATGATGATTTGAATCGGCTGGTAAGGAGAACCTACGCCAGCGGCAGCGAAGACAGTTTCAGCTACGACCGTGCCAGCCAGGTAGTTTCGGCCGACAATGAGAACAGCCATATCGGATACAGTTATGACGGGGCGTGTCGTATAATCGGCAGCACGCAGGCCGATGTCGGTCCGACTTACAGTTATGCGGTTAGTTATTCCTATACCGCCGTACCTAACAATACCCGTACTATAAATTATCCTGATGGAACTGTAGTAACTGAGATTTATGACATTTGCGACCGTCTTGTAGAAGTACAGCGAGTAGGGAGTATGATAGCATTGTACAGCTATGAAGACCCGGCTGACAGGCTGGTTAGCAAAAACTTCGCCAACGGCACGCAGACCCAATATTCCTATAACGACAATGACTGGGTTACTGAGATTCGGCATGTTGGTATTGACGGGCTGACAACATTTGCCGGTTTCAGCTATGAATATGACGGGATGGGCAATTGTATGAAGGCAACGAATTTACAATTGTACTCTCCCACCAAGCCTGTGACGGAATCTTACCAGTACGCTTATGATTCAGTTTATAGACTGAGCGAATTCAAAAGAGGGCTGATGCTTGGCGACCATATCCCGATTCCAACGCGGGAGCGGAACTGGTTGTTCGATGACGCGGGCAACTGGGAGCAGTTTTCTATCGAAGACACACTTAACCCGGGTGAAAACGGCACGTATGATAATTCCATAAACCAAATGAATGAATATGATGATTTTTCAACCAATGGGACAGGCCCGGTACCCGATGACGACGGACAACCTGATGACTTTATGGTTAATAGTAATCCTTTAACAGGAGACTTTCAGCCGGATGGTGAGGTTGACTTTAACGATGTGGCCGTTGTGGCTCAGTATTGGCTTGACGAGTGCAGCGGGCCGGGGTGGTGCTCCGGCGCTGATATTGACCAGAGCCTGGATGTAAATTTTGTCGATTTTGGCCTCTTGGCCAATAACTGGCTTGACAGCAGCAGTGGATTTTATAACAGCGCTCATGACAAGAACGGCAACCTTGTCGATGATGATGTCTTAGAATACTACTGGGATGGTGCCCACCTTCCGATTGCTGCTGCTAATTTACGTGCCAGGAACCTGCTGACGCAGGTACGGCGCAAGAGTGACGGCTATATTGTAGGGCAGTATTCCTACGACGCCTTCGGCAGAAGGATAGAGAAAACCGTTGACGGGGTACAGAGAATCTATGTTTATGATGGGTGGCGGGTTATCGAGGAATACGACGGTGGTTTATCTGCTCAGAGCTTTGTGTACGGCGATGAAATTGATGAGGTATTGGTTATGCTCGATGCGGCAGCGATACCATCGTATTATCACGCCGAGAGTATAGGCAGTACGATAGCCATAACGGACGCAGTGGGTGTGTTGTCCGAAGGTTATACCTATGATGCTTATGGTCAGCCTTACTTCTTTGGCGCTGACGGCAATGAGATAGCCGAATCTGGTATTGAAAATGCGTATCTATTCACGGGACGGAGGTACGACGAAGAGTCCGGCCTATACTACTACCGCACCCGTTACCTGCACCCCAAACGCGGGCGATTTATCAGCGGCGATGCAATCGGCAACTGGGGAGACCCGACGAACCTCGGCAACGGATACACTTATGCAGGTAATAATCCAGCCAGTTATGTTGACCCATTTGGATTGCAGGCAGGGGTTAAATTCGGGCCTCCAAGAGGAACAAAAAGGAGAAGGTATAATTTCAGGTTCAAAGCTTCATCGGTGAACGTGAAATGGATTAGAAAGGCTAACATCATTATATCATCAAGAGATGCACTTAGCTTAAGGAAGGGAACGCCAGCAGCAGAACTACTAACAAAATGTAAAGTAATTATAATTTCGGGTGGTGCTGCAAACATTAAAAAGGGTTGATAACTCCGTCGGCCGGGCATTTACACAATGGACCGAATCATCTTAAGCAGATGGAGTTGAGGCATTGTTGATTTCTCCATCTTGCCAAGGGGAGAAGTTATATAAAACATGCGAGGGGGAGGAAGAAGAAGACGGTTGTTTTGAGATATCCCTTATTTTAAAAGCAGTTTCTGAAATTGCAGGGAGGAAGAGGTTTTTCTAAAAGCTAAGCTGCAAGCTGGTATAGATTCTTAAATCATTTTTGTCGTCGCCCGGGTCAACTATCGACTGATACTTGTGCAAAAGTCCTATCAAAAAAAACCAACTTCAATTCTTCACTAAGTTTTTACGAGCTTAAGCCCGTAAAAATTTACTTGACAAGCGGGGTGGGGGAGGTATATTCATATTTGTTACATATTGTCACTTCAAAATGAAAGGGGCTGGAAAATGGGTGTTAAACGAATTACGGTTCATCGTATTGAAATCGAAGACACGGCTGGGAGCCTACAAAGACTTTTGAGCCAGGTGGCTTTGGCGAATGTTGACTTGGAGTGTTTTGCAGCTTTTTCGACGAGTAAAAACATGGGGGAAGTTTATGTCAGCTCAACAGACCCACGAGATTTCGAGGCCTACGCAAGCCAAACAGCAATCGAAACAAAGGAGGCAACGGGTTTTATCATCGGGGGCGAAAACAAAGTCGGCGCTGCGTCGGAGGCATTAGAGAGCCTTGCAAAGGCAGGAATCAGTGGAGTGGCTGGTGCGGCAATGGTAATCGAGGGAGGGTACCGTATGTTGGTTGTGGTGGACGCCAGCGAGGGTGACGCGGCGGCAAGAGTGCTGGGAGTTTAAGGTGGCTTTTGAGTTTTATTGCGTTTAGGTGCGGGGTCGATAACAAGCGGTGTTTTTAGAGAAAGGGCGGAGGATGAGTAAATTGGTTTGACGAAAAAGGGCTGTTAGGTTATGGTATCGGCCGAACGAAGTTCGGCTTTAGTATAACCGGAGCAGCGAAATGACCCTTTCTTCGACAGACTGGATAACCATATCGATATACTTTGCGGCGGTTTTCGCAATAGGCTTTTATTTCTCCCGAAAAGAAAAGACGAGCAAGGATTATTTTTTGGCGGGGCGGAACGTTATATGGTTAGCTGTGGGGGCGTCTATATTTGCATCGAATATCGGCAGCGAACACTTAATCGGACTGGCGGGTTCGGGGGCGGACAGCGGTCTGGCGGTTGGGGCTTATGAAATGAGCGCGATATTGTGCGTTCTTGTTTTAGGGTGGGTCTTTCTGCCTTACTATCTGAAGAGCAACGTTTTCACAATGCCGGAATACCTCGAAAAGCGATTTAACCCGGGGTGCCGGTGGACGCTGACGATGCTGTCGATTTTTTCGTATATCTTTACGAAGATATCGGTTGCACTTTTTGCAGGGGCCATTCTTATCAAGGCGGTAATAGGTTGGCCGCCGATGGTATCGGCGGTGGTTCTGGTTATTGCTACGGGTATATATACGGTGGCTGGGGGGCTTTCTGCGGTCATATATACGGATTTGATTCAGGCATTTATTCTGATTGCAGGTTCGGTTTTGCTAACCGTTATCGGGATGGACAAGGTCGGGGGGTTCGCAGGGCTTCGGGCGGCACTGCCGGCGGATTTTTTCCATATGATAAAGCCGGTTAGTCATCCGGTCTATCCGTGGGTGGGGACTACTTTCGGTGTGGTGATATTAGGTATATGGTACTGGTGCAGCGACCAGGTGATTGTTCAGCGGGCACTTGGGGCTAAAAACCTGACGCATTCGCGGGCGAGCACGGTTTTTACGGCGTTTTTGAAGCTGCTGCCGCTATTTATATTTGTTCTGCCGGGACTGGTTGCTTGTGTGTTGTGGCGAGCAGAGGTTTCGCGCAACCCTGATATGGCTTATCCTTTGATTGTGACTCGGCTTTTGCCGAAAGGGGTGGCTGGGGTGATGATAGCTGCACTTCTGGCTGCTCTGATGTCGAGTTTGAGCTCAGTTTTTAATTCCTGTTCGACACTGATTACGATGGATGTTTACCGTAAGTTCCGGCCGGAAGCTGCTGAAAAGAGGCTTGTTCTTGTCGGGAGGATATCGACGGCGGCGATTGTGGTTGTTTCGCTTATGTGGATTCCGATGATACGGTTTCTCTCGAACCAGCTTTATCAGTATCTTCAGAGCATTCAGGCGTATTTAGGGGCTCCTATTGCGGCGGTGTTTCTTACGGGAGTTTTCTGGAGGCGAGCGACGGGCAAAGCGGCTCTGACTACACTGATAGTCGGCAGCGGGCTTGGTTTGATACGGTTTGTTACGGATATTCTGACGAGGATGGGTTATACGAATTTCGGGCCGCTGAATATTCTTACCGGTTATGCTTTTTTGAACTACTGCACGATTATGTTTTTCTTTTGTGTGGGGCTGATGATTGTGGTGTCGGTTATGACTGGAAAACCCCGGACGGAACAAATTACCGATTTGACGTTTTCGACTAAAACGATGTCTGTGGGGGTGGAGAAAACGTGGGTCTGGGTACAGGTGATATTATCAATACTGGTGATGAGCATTATGGTTTCCATCTGGGTTCATTTTGCTTAGCGAGGTCGTGATGGATGAGCCGACAATAAAAGAAATACGCAAGGCCGGAGAGAGGATAAAGCCTTTTGTTCATCGAACGCCGGTATTGACATGCGAGACTTTGAACCGGATGTGCGAAGCGGAGATATTTTTCAAGTGTGAAAATTTTCAAAAGACTGGTTCTTTTAAGATACGTGGAGCAACCAATGCTGTGTTCAGTCTATCTGATGAGGCGGCGGACAGGGGGGTGGCGACACATTCTTCTGGTAATCACGGTGCGGCAGTTGCGGCGGCGGGGCGGTGGCGCAGAGTCAAGGCTTATGTAGTTATGCCGGAAAATGCTCCCGAGGTTAAGAGAGAGGCAGTGGCGGGTTATGGAGCGGAGATAATAACGTGCAGGGCTACATTAGATGGGCGCGAGGAAGGACTGGCGGAGGTGGTTGCGCGGACGGGGGCGGCTTTTATTCATCCTTATAATGACTACCGGGTAATCGCAGGGCAGGGGACGGCGGCAGTTGAACTGTGCGAAGATGTAGGGGGTCTGGATATTGTGACCGGGCCTGTGGGGGGCGGGGGGCTGATTAGCGGGACGGCTATTGCGGTTTCGGGAGTTTCGCCGGAGACGGTGGTTATAGCGGCAGAGCCGGAGGAGGCCGACGATGCGTACCGGTCCCTGGAGGCGGGCAGGATTATACCGTCAGAGAATCCGGATACGATAGCGGACGGGCTGCGGACGTCATTGGGGGATTTGACCTTTGGTATTATAAGGAAAAGGGTCGAGAGAATTGTTACCGTCAGTGAAGAAGAGATAATAAGAGCGATGCGTTTTATATGGGAGAGAATGAAAATAATCGTCGAGCCATCTTCGGCGGTTCCATTGGGGGCGATATTTAGCAAACGGATAGAGACGGCAGGCAAAAGAATCGGGGTCATACTTTCGGGAGGCAACGTTGATATTGGGAAACTGCCGTGGCTTGATTGAGGGGTTTGGTGGTAATAAACAGATTGGGGGAATTCACTTGATAAAACACGGCTGGGGGATGATAATATGCATCAACTGAAGATGATAATGCAAACAGACTGAATTTAGAGTAAATCAGGAGGTAACAAAAATGGGAAGGATGAGTAAATCAATTCGAGGTTTTTCAAGTTCTTATATGCTCGGCCTTTTGGTTTTGAGTGTGGTGGTTTTTAGTGCCGACTTGGGGAGGCTTTTTGCAGCAGAGGTGTGTAAGGAACGGCCGAGAATTCTTGTTACAGGCAAAGACCTTCCGGCCCTGCGCACCAAGTGCAATGGGGCGGGTAAGGAGATGTTCGACGGTTTGAAGAGGCGCATCGATGAGCAGCTTGGCGGCAAGGCAACGCTGGATAATAACGGGAGGTTTAACATGCCGGCGTGTGCGACGATTTATCTTATCACGGGTGAGGAGCGGTATGCGGAGAAGGCGAAGGAATGGCTGGAACTTTTGTCGAAGACCACAATTCAAAACAGCTGGACGTGCCTTGAGTATATACCTGTTGCGGCGATAACTTACGACTGGATATACCCGACGCTCAGCGATGACGAGAAGGGGCGATTTGCCGACGGGATGATTCGGCAGGTTAAGCGAGTCAAAACGATGTGGCGACACAGCGATTATAATAATCATTTCCTGCTCGAACATATGTCACAACTGTACGTTGCGCTTACGCTGGCGAATGAGGAGCATCATCAGGAAGTATGGAAGGCGTACTTATCTGAGAGTGAAAACTGGCTGAAGAAGCATGTTATACCGGCTATGAACGAGATGGGGGGTGAGGACGGTGGCGACGCAGAAGGTTTTGGGTATTCGAACTGGGGAGTTGGCAGGCCGTTATCGCTGCTTCTTCTGGCCTGGAGGACGGCAACGGGTGAGAACGTTTTCGAGGAATGCAGCTTTATGCAATGGATACCTCGATGGAATATTTACGGAAGAAAGCCTGATGGGACGATGTGCCGCAGTGAGGACTGCAGCAGCACCCATCGGTGGGACCAGGGAGTTAAGAGCACATTTTCAATCTGTGCGGCTGTTTACGGCGACGAGTATGCGCAATGGGCGCAGGAGCAGATAAAAATTGAATTTCCTCATCTTGTTTGGCGAAGCCTTATCCCGTGGGACCCTACAGTTGCCTCGAAGCCACCATCAAATCTTCCGCTGGCGACGCTGTTTCGTCCTTTAGGTCATGTCTTTACTCGAAGCAGCTGGGACGACCCGGGTTCGAGCTGGGGGATGTTCCAGTGCGGGCCTATCTTCGCGGGACACCAGCATACGGACAATAACAGCTTCGTGATATTCAAGCGGGGCAATCTTGCGATAGACACGGGGGTTTATGACGGTTCATCGCATAGGCCGAACTATCACAGCAGAACAATAGCACATAACACTATTCTGGTTTATGACAAGGACGAGGTGTTTACTAATAATGTCTGGAATGCCGACGGCGAGGGGGGCTCAAACGACGGAGGGCAAAGACGGGTGAATTTCCCGGTGCGAGTAACGGCTTCTGCAGCGGAAAAGGCGGTGCGGGACGTCGGTAAGATTACCGCTTTTAAGAACTGCAAGGAATACAGCTACGCCTGCGGTGATGCGAGTAAGTCGTACAGTCCTAAGAAGCTTAAAAGCTTCACACGGCAGTTTGTTCACCTTCGGCCGGACACGTTTGTTGTGTTTGACCGGGTTGATGCTACTTCGGCATCTTATCCCAAGACATGGCTTCTGCATAGTATGGATGAGCCGCTATTCGATAGTCAGAGCTCGTGCTTTGCGGTTGAATACGGCGGGGGGCGGCTTGATGTGTGGACGCTTCTGCCGAAAGAAGTAAAGACGGAAACTGTTGGCGGGCCGGGCAAGGAGTTCTGGGTTGACGGTAAGAATTATCCGCCCGATGGCCGCGACCCCGGTGCAGGGGCCTGGCGTGTGGAAGTGAAGCCGGAAAACGATGCCGAATCGGAATTGTTTCTACATGTTTTATATGCTTCGGATGTGGGCGAAGAAGGTGAACTGCCGAATGTCAGCTTGAAATCCGTGGATAAGACAAATGTTGTGGTTGAAATATCCGGGAAGAACGACAAGGCACTTTTGACCTTCGGCATCGCGGGTAAGACCGGAGGACATATAACAATCATCCAGAACGGCAAGAAGGTTATTTTGGAATCTTTGCCTCGTGAGGTGATTTTGCCGGAACGGGAGAAAGAATGGCGTACCCGGTAGGCGGGACTTTGATGATGTAAAATATTAGATAAAGCTGTGGATAATCGGTTATTGTTATTTTAAGAGAAAAACAACGTTCGTCTGTGGCGGAGAAAAATTTTTAGAAAGGGAAAAATTATGGCTTGTTTAGAAAAATGTTATGAGAAAGCGGGGAAGATTTGTTTTGCAGTGGTAATTATTTTGGCTGGAGCAGTTTCGGCTTTTGCAGAGGAGTCGGTAACGCTCAAGTCCGGCGACCTGAAGGTCAGGCTGGATTTGGCGACGATGTCTGTCGATGTCAAGCACGGGGGTGCGACGTGGCGGATGCGCAGGGAGGGGAGTCGTGAATTTGTTTATGAGAAAGACGGAGAGATACACGAGGTCAGCCTGGCCGATTCGCAAGACAAACAGGTCAGCCGATTCGGCGATAGTGCGGCATTGGTAACTCTTGCGGACTTTCGGCTTGAAATGCTTATCAGTATTGACGAGGAAACGGGGGAACTTGTTTTCAAATTTACTCCGCTGGAAGAGGACCATAAGTTTACGATTAAAGGGCTTATTTATCCCCGGTCATTCGAGGTGCCGATGAAGTCGGACTGTTATTCGTTCTTTCCTTACGGTCAGGGTATTATGATTCCGGGCAACTGGCCGCACAAAGAGGAACTTCGCAACCCGATTCAGTTCGGCGATGAAGACAGGTTGAAGCTTTTCGGCGAACTGATGGGGCGACCTGCCAACTGGTGGGACTTTCAGGGCGGCGACCAGGCCGGCCTTATCAGCCATGCGAGGATGTCGTGCTTTGGCGCTGTTCAGCCGGGCTCGGGGTACGTTGCTATTATCGACACCAAATGCCAGATGGACACGCATCTGCACGTAAAGCACACGCCGGGTGAGCCGACTGATTGCAGGATTTACTGGCGGCCAACTATGGGTGTGTTCGGCTATCCGAGAATTATTCGATATCATTTCGAGAAGGATGGTGACTATGTGAGTATGGCTAAATATCACCGCCAGTATTATAAGAAGCTGGGCTATATTAAGACGCTGGCTGAGAAGAACAAGGAAAACCCGAAGGTTGAACGGCTCAAAGGGGCGATTAGTCTGCGGACAAGGATTTCGAGAAAAGACAACCGAAACTTTACCTACGAGATTTATAACACGTTTAGTGATGTGGGCAAGCTGGCGGAGGATTTCAAAGAGAAGACAGGAGTTGAGCGTGCTGTTTTGTCTTTTACGGGGTGGCAACGATATGGTCACGACCATGAGTACCCGAACGTAATGCCTCCGATGATGGCAGCGGGGGGGCCACAGGGTCTGAGCGATCTGGCTGATAAATTAAGG
>CAZTKW010000007.1:1300-20611 GCA_964614315.1 uncultured Pirellulales bacterium | reverse complement strand
CCAACAGGAGCAATATCAGCCGAAGGCTCGTCGGGTGTCTGAAGCCATTGGTTGGCTAAAATTGCAAAATCCTTGAAATTTACCCGCCCGCTTCCCTCAAGGTCAGCAGTGAGAGGTGAGAATGTATCAGCTTGCACTAAACAGCATAAGACCCCGAGTGCAAACAACGCTCCAAAAAAGAAACTTTTTTTTGTTTTCATCAGATATCCTCCTTTAAAACTTTAGAAATTAGTTCCATTTGAGCTATCCGACATTATAGTCACTTCGTGTTATGTACATCGCCTTTACCTTGTAATTCGAGAAGAAGAATCGGACATTGTGGTCTGGGCGATGGTAGTAGCAACGCCCCTTCGTGCCCTCGATATCTTTATAGAGTACATTATTAACCCACCCAATCTGTTCACCTTCGACAGCACAATTTGACACCTCCCCATTATACATAGCTCCCACAAGTGTTCCAACACCTTCAGGAGGGTAACCAAAATCGATAATTGGATTGGTTAAAGTCAAATTTTTAATCAAAGCATTAGGGTCGTTCAACGTCCCAAAAAGTCCTAATACGTATCTGAATTCATCCGCATATGTAAAATTGGAAATTGTATGGTAGTTGCCATCGAAGACACCTGTGAAAGCATTGGCTTCAGATATTCCAATTATATTGAACTGTGTTCCCGTGTAGTCAGCGAGGTTGACGTCATTGACCAAAATAAAGTGTGCATCCCAGTAATTCGCATCCGCTCCTATCGCCTGCATATCTTCAGCCGTATAAATAAGGTATGGGTCGCCCTCTACGCCCCCCCCACCCCACGGCTGACCCCAAACCGCCTGACAAATACTGAATATTGCCAAAACCGTCAATAAAACCCTCATTTTCGAAGACATTAATTCTCCTGTCCGTATATAGTTCTTTCTTGGGAGCATCTCAGCCGGTATTATATCAAATCCCTCTCAATAAAACAACTCTTTTTTCTTTTAACTTTAGAGCTTTTACCTCCAATATACTCTCTGTTCAGAACACCATTTGATCGCCGATTTTCCTTTAATTTCCCGGGTTGCATTGTCTTTCATTTTTTCCCGTGCCCAAGGTATCTGCGGGATAAAATATATCTTTAATTCTTTCCTTCTAAAAAAATCCACTTAATCAGTGCTCATCTGTGGCCAATTTTTTCCTTGCGCAGCCCACCCAAACTACCCATTTTAACATTTCTTTCACTCTCATTTTGAGCGTGGAATTTTCCCCCAAACTAAACTACCCATTTTAACATTGAACGAGGCATTTGTAACCGGATGTAAATTTTTTACAAAAACACACAATAAAATGGGTCAATTTTTCGCTTTTTTTTCGTTTTTTCCGCTTTTTGTTCAAAAAGTGCGCCATTTTGTTAAAAAAAGTACGTTTTTTTGTCACGGCTAACGAACCAACCCCCATTTTCAACCCAAAAACAAAGGTGCCCTAAAACCCCAAACACACAAAAACACAAATTTACACACAAAAATACATCTTTTTGGTCAAATAATTTTCCCCTTTTACGCTTTTTAGCCACTATCTGCGCGATTTTGTGACAGCCGCCCCTGTTATTTTTTGAAGGCTCTCCACTTCTTTTTTGCTCAGCGCCCTGAATTTTCCCACCCCGAGCCCGCGTTCGGTGATTTTACCTATCCGCGTTCTTTTCAGCGATTTCACTCTCACCCCAACATTCGCTAACATCCTCCGCACCTGTCTGTTAAGTCCTTGTCTGATAGTGATTTCCAGCAGTGATTCCTTGACGCTCCGCTTCAATATCTTAACTTTCGCCCTCCCCGTCCTGCCTTCTGACAGCCAGACTCCTCTTTTTATCTTCTCTACCTTCTCCCCGCTGATTTGCCCTTTAACCTTAGCGACATAAGTCTTTGCTATTTCATATCTTGGATGCGTCAATCTGTTTGCCAACTCGCTGTCATTAGTCAGAATTATCAGTCCTGTGGTATCGATATCCAGCCTGCCAACGCAGAAAATCCGCTCCCGGCTGGGAACCATATCTATCGCTCTTTTCCTATCCTCAGGGTCCTTGTTGGTACAAATCACTCTTTTTGGCTTGTTAAGAAGGAAATAAACCTTCCTCTCAGCCTTTATCCTTTTGCCGTTTACCGTTATTATATCATTTTCCGGCTCCACAAATGCCGGCAGCGTATCAACAACCTTTCGATTTACCCGCACAGCCCCCTCTAAAATCAACTCTTCGCACTTTCTCCGAGAATCCACACCCGCCGCCGCTAAAACTTTCTGTAATCTTACCGCACTCATAACAGGTTTCTAATTGCTTTCTTTTTCCCGATTGAATAATCTTATAAACGTTGTAAAATACGTATCAGCCGTACATTAGCTTAATAAAGATTTCGTTACCTGAACCGAATAATGTGAAATATTATACTCTAACAGGCGTAATACGTTATATACATTTTTATTTGTTCCGTTTTATTTCGTGCTGATTTTTGGTTAATTTTGCCGCAAAAAATTATGTTCACGACGGTTGTATTTGATTTAGACGACACACTTTACGACGAAATTGATTACTGCAGAAGTGGTTTCACCGCCGTAGCCGATTTTCTCGCTGACTTACCTCAAATGCCCTCTACCGAGCGAATTTTTGAGGTTTTCTGGCAGCAGTTTACAGCCGGAAACCGAACAAAAACATTTAATACCGCCCTCGAAGAACTTGGCATCGCCCATACTGCCGCTGCAGACAGCGATAAGCTAATCACTGATTTGATAGAGATTTATCGCAATCACATCCCTAAAATAACCCTCCCAGCCGAAAGCAGAGACGTCCTGGACCAACTGACCGGCAAATACACGCTGGCTATGATTACAGACGGGTTTTTGCCGGCCCAGAAATTAAAAGTACAGGCCTTGGGAATTGAAAAATATTTCAAGTGTATAATTTACACCGAAGCCATTGGCAGAGAATTCTGGAAGCCTTCACCGGCTGGTTTTAAAAAAATAATGCAGATATTAAACACAGAACCCAAAAACATTGTTTATTTGGCGGATAACGAGAAAAAGGATTTTATAGCCCCTAACAAATTGGGTTTTTTGACTGTACAGCTAATTCGTCCCGTGCGTATTCACACACAATCCTCCCCCGAATCAAGCGCCTCAGCCCAATATGTAATACACAATATCACCCGCCTGCCGGCTCTTTTGGATAAATTTTAAAATTTTGGTTTCCATAACTGTCTTAAACCTACAAATCAAGCCGATAACAATTCTAAACAGCCATATTACCCTTTTTAACAGTGATTACTGTTTTTTTGTTGACTTAGAGGCCTTTAGAAGCGATAATATATAGTCTGAACGGCTTTAATTGTTGTTTTTTCACTATTTCTAAGGAGTTTTAATATGCCACCGGGCAAAAGACAGCAGAGCAATGCCATGCTATATACCCTGATAGTTTTTGTCGGGCTTTTTCTTACCGCACTTATTGCTGCAATCATCTTCTACGTCAAAACCGAGGACTTCAAAACACAGGCAAATACCGCCACAAATGAGCTTAGGGAAATGGTTGGTTCCGTCAATTTGCAAAGGGCCGGAACAGTAGTTGGGGCAAAGCAGAGGAACGAGAATTATCTCGGCAAAATGGTTGATTATCTTGATGAAACGGTATCTTTGGTTATAGGAGAGATTCCAGAAGAAACATCCGCCGAAGTAAAGGCTGACATCGCCAACACAAAAGTCCGGGAAGGATTGGAAACACTGGCCAGGACACATCCTGATGTTGAAAACATCGACCCCAATTCGACCGGACTTGTTCGAATTATTGAAAAACTGCAAATAAGGCTCAGCAATGTCAAAACTATGGGAATTGCTACGCTGAAGCAGCTTGAAGAACTGCAGAAACGTTTTAGTGAAGTAATGGCAGCCAGTTTTGAAAAAGAACAAAAGCTCCTGGCCGAAAAGGAAAAATACGAAAAGCAGGTTAATGACATCAAAAGCGACTACGATGGCCTTAAAACTCTGATGGAACAAACTACCGAACAGCAGGTTCAGACTCTTGTGACACAACTGGACGAGGAAAGGAACGAACATAGAACTACTCAGGACCTTCTGCGGAAAGCACAGGCCGAATTAATGATAGCGGCCGATAAGATGAAAAATATTCAAATGCAGTTCCAGGCTATTGTGCCGTCACCGGACATTGAAACAGCGGCGGTTAAACCCGACGGCAAAATAATATTGAAAGATGACCGTGCTGGGATAGTCCATTTGAACCTCGGAAGTGACGACCGTGTTTACAGGGGCTTGACATTTGCAGTTTACGACAAAAATACCCCTATCCCCAGAGACGGCAAGGGAAAAGCCGAGGTCGAAGTATTCAATGTTATGAAAAATATTTCAGCCGCGCGCATTATGCCTTCACTTGATTATGAAAAGGCCCTGAACGAGTTGCTTGGTGAAAATATGGATGCGGCAAATATTATGCTTTCTCTTGAAAAGCCGTCGAAGGAACGAACAAGGGATTTTGAAGAATTCGCCGAAGGCTCAACTCAGAGACTAAAAATTCTCAATGACTTTGCTGCAGCTTATGACGAACGTAAAAACAAAAGACCCATCGTGCTCGATGATATTGTCACAAACTTAATATGGGACCGCGACAGGAAAAATACATTCGTGGTTGCCGGTGATTTTGACCTTAACGGCGATGCGATTATTGACGAGAATGCTGTCGATAAAATAAAGAAACTTATTCAAAAATGGGGTGGCAAAGTGGTCGATACCGTTTCCACCGAGACAGATTTCCTGATTCTCGGAAAGCCTCCGCGGGTTCTTCCAAAGCCGACCTTTGAGATGTTGGAGGTGGACCCGATGGCGATGCAAAAATACGAGGCCTCCCTGCAAAGACTCGCCGATTATAAAATGATTCAAAACCGGGCAGAGAGATTGCATATTCCTCTGTTTAACGCAGAAAGATTTCTCTCTTTTATTGGTTACAGAATGCAGTCCACCATGGCAGGGGCGTTTCAGTAAGTAATCTTTACACACTCCCGGGGATATGTTTGTGCATCTGGTTCAACACCAATGGAGGCAACGAAGATTTCGCCTGTATATTTGGCAACGGTTCTTGATAAAGTAAAACCTTTTTTCACCGCAACGAAGGTCACGGTATAGGTTGCTTTTATAGCTCCACCGAGCGGTTCGCCCGTGTCGCAATCCAGGCCGGATGGGATATCCACCGCTAAAACAGGCAGGTTCCGTGCATTTATGCTTTCTATCAATTCCAGGTATTTGCCTTTCAGTTTTCCTTTCAATCCCGTGCCTAAAAGAGCGTCGATGAGCATATCGGCACCGGCTGTGAAAGCTTTTACTCTGCTGTGGATGTCGTCGTCTTTGAGGTTTAACTGTTGGATGGGCTGGCCTAACTTCTCTAAAATATCTAAATTGGCTTTTGCGTCGCCTTTGATTTTCTCGCTCTCACCGCGTATAGTTATCGCAACTCTAAAACCACTGTTTAATAAATTTCTGGCGATTACATATCCATCCCCGCCGTTATTTCCCGTCCCGCAGAATATGCAAACCTTAGGGTTTGTAATACCGGCCAGTTTCTCTTTAATCATTTCGGCGCAGCTTCGCCCTGCGTTTTCCATCAAAACCACACCAGAAATGCCGAGCGTAGTTATAGCCCATCTGTCAAACGCACGAACCTCGTCTCTTGTCATTACAATACACTTTTTATCCGGCGTATATTTTTCCATAAACGCTTATTATATGTTATATCGTGAAGGTGTCAATTGACACAAGCATCGTCGGCAATTACAATATTAATGATTAATATTGAGTGGTGTTTCTTTTATCGGTTAACGTAGTATGCAGAAAGTTTTATATAATACGACGTATGCAAATATTATTGACAAATGACGATGGCATTTTTGCTCCCGGCTTGGCAGCCATTTATAAAGAGCTTGTCGAGATAGGCAATGTTACGGTAGTTGCCCCCGCCGACAGCCGCTCAGGAGCCAGCCACAGTATTACTTTTGCTGAGCCTCTGGTATGCAACAAAGTTGACATCAATGGCCAATTCACCGGTTTTAGCGTTCAGGGCTCGCCCGCTGACTGTGTTAAACTCGCCTCAATGCAACTTTGCACTGAGCCGATAGACCTGCTTGTTGCAGGAATAAACAGCGGTGCCAATGTAGGAATAAATGTTTACTATTCCGGCACTGTCGCTGCTGCGATAGAAGGGGCGTTTTTGGAAATTCCTGCCGTTGCGATGAGTCTGTCAGTTGAAAGGCCGGGTTCACAACCGGATTTTGAAAGCGCCGCCGAATATTGCACGAAAATCCTCAAAAAACTTATGCCGGTCAAAACCGGCGAAGTGATAAATATCAATATACCGCTGTTATCACGAGGCCAGCCGAAAGGCATAAAAGTAGTACCGCAGTCAACAGGAGGATTCCATGAGTATTATATTAGCCAGCAAAATGACCAGGGTCAAACCGTCTTTCAATTAGCCGGCGGCCACCATCGTGACGAAGATGGCCCTACAGATATAACTTCAATCGTAGATGGTTTTATAACCATTACAGCTTTGGCGTCTGATATGACAAATCATGAAAAAACACGCCGGCTTAAAAAAATAAAGTGGTAAACTGCTGTATAAAGTAACTACACTATGACGGATTAGCCGTGATTAGGAGAAAGAAATGGCTAAGAAGAAAAACGCTCAAATCTGTATTGTGACTGTAACGGGTGTTGACAGGGTCGGCATAATTGCAAAGATAGCCACCGCTATGGCCAAAGCAAATATAAATATCGTGGACGTAAACCAGAAAATTATGGAAGAGTACTTCGTAATGATAATGGCTGTCGACACAACCGATGCCGCCATTGGTATGGATAAAATTCGAAGGCAGCTCAAAAAAACAGGTAAAGAGATGTCACTGAATATCACCTTCCAGGACGAAAATATTTTCAAGGTAATGCACAGGGTCTGATTATGCGAATATCGGCAGAAGAAGTTTTCGAAACTGTAAAAATGACGCTGCATCATCATTTTGATATCCGCACTGTCACCCTCGGAGTCAACTTAAAAGACTGTATGGACCGCAATCTAAGCAGACTAACAACACGAATACACAAACGCATCGTCGAAAAGGGGAAACTCTTAAACGAGTTTGCTGATTTCATAGAACAAAAATACGCCATACCGATAACCAATCGGCGAATATCTGTTACTCCTGCTTCGCTGTTGCTTGAACCTCTGCCACGGAGAATAGCTACAGCCGTTCGACTGGCAAAAGCCCTTGACACCGCCGCAAGGAAAGCTGACATCGACTTTATTGGCGGATTTGGTGCAATGGTTCAGAAAGGTATGACCAGCGCTGATGAGAATTTAATTGATGCAATTCCACAGGCCTTTTCAAAGACAGAGAGACTTTGCGGCTTCCTGAATTTAGCTTCCACTACAGCGGGTATAAATGTGAACGCCGTCGAAAAGTTCGGCTATACGCTCAAGCAATTAGCCTCTCGCACTAAGAACGGCATCGGCTGTGCCAGAATAGCCGTTTTTGCCAATGTCCCTGAAGACAATCCATTTATGGCCGGTGCTCATCACGGCATCGGCGAGCCCGATTTTTCATTGAATATTGGGATATCCGGTCCCGGCGTCGTCCGCGACGTCGTTTTGCAGAATCCTGATTGTGACCTGACCCAATTATCCGAAGTTATCAAGCGAACCGTTTTCAAAATCACCCGAGCCGGTGAGCTTATCGGCCGGGAAATGGCAGAACTGATGAAAGTGGATTTTGGCATCGTCGATATTTCCCTGGCCTCCACAACCTCCGCCGGTGATTCCGTCGCCGAGATTATTGAGGCGATGGGAGTTCAGCAGATGGGTTTGCCGGGTTCGACCGCCGCTTTAGCATTGCTTATGGACGCCGTTAAAAAGGGCGGCGCAATGGCTTCCGGCAATATTGGCGGACTCTCCGGGACCTTTATTCCGGTCAGTGAAGATGCGGGTATGGCCCGGGCTGTAAAAACCGGCACCTTGAATTTAGAAAAGCTCGAAGCCCTGACAAGTGTCTGTTCGGTGGGTCTGGATATGTTTGCTGTTCCCGGTGATACACCAGCCGAGGTACTCTCGTCGATTATCGCTGATGAGCTTTCTATCGGCGTTATAAATAATAAAACAACCAGTGTACGCGTAATTCCGGTTCCAGGCAAAAAGCCCGGCGAGATGGTGCATTTTGGCGGTCTCTTGGGCTCGGCACCGGTTATGAAGGTCCCTAAAACCGCCTCACCGAAGTTCATAGCCCGTCGCGGCCGAATACCTTCACCGGTGCAGGCCTTGAGAAACTGATAAGAGTAAGCAGAGGAGTTTTTAGCGAATGTTCCAGATTTTTGAACATCCCTGGGGTCTGCTGATTACAGCAGCCGTTGTTGTACTTATACTGTTAATAATCCGAAGCTTTTCTCCGGATAAGCACCGACGGTGGCAATGGTTTTTACCTTTATTGATTGTTGCTGCTGCTTTTGGGCTGGATCACTTCATCCAGACCGATGCCGAAAAAATCAAAGCGCTTATCAAAACAGCCGTAACGGCTTTTGAAGAAGAAAACCCTGATGCAATCGAGCAGCTTATTTCACCATATTATCACGACTCATTTCACGGCAGCAAGCAGCATCTGATGTCTTACTGCAGGGCAACTTTGTCTCGGCCTCTGGTTGAAGAAAATATAACAAGAATTGGGAAAATAGAGTTCTCGTCCCCAAATACGACCGCCACAGCCACTTTCACCGTCCGGATAAGGTTTGACCAGGAAAGTTATATATATAGCTTCAAGCGTGAAATGTTTACAAGGGTACAATTAAACCTGCAGAAAGAGCCGGATAATCGGTGGCTTATAAACCGTGCTGAAATACTTGCCGTCGACCTGCAGCAGGCCGGTTGGAAAGACATCAAACAAACAAGCTGGTAAAATTCGCACCGGCAAGTGTCGAAAAACTCATCTTAAAGCTTCACGGGTTTGCAAAGGTTTTTTTCCATGGCTGCGACTCGGCCGCAGATTTTGCAGACAAATTTGCCGTTCTTTACCAGGGCTTTATATTCTTTTGCGTAGCCTATCTGAAAACCTAAGTTATTCAGATAACACAAATGCTTGTTATGACCTGGATGGGGCATTTTTGCTGTTGCCATAATTGTACACTCCAAAAATTTGTATTATTGACCTTTCGTCAAACTAACGGAGATATCGTATTTAATCAACATCTTTTTGCGGATTTTTACGGGATTTATCCGGTGATGACTTTGCCAATATCATCTATCCGGAGAAATTTACATTGATTCTTTGAGTAAAAGATTGTATAAAGACGCCTTGTGAATAATAAATCGTATCTGGTTGTAGCTGTCTCGCTACGCAACCGCCGGATATGAGGGTGTTTGGAGTTCATTTTTCATAGAGATTGGAGAAGTTATGAAGCGCAGAATGGTTACAATTGACGGTAATACGGCCGCAGCGTATGTGGCCCATGCTACGAATGAAGTGATAGCAATATATCCGATTACTCCGAGCTCGGTTATGGGCGAAATCGCCGATGCCAAGTCGGCCAAGGGTGAGTCTAATATATGGGGAACGGTTCCTACGGTTACGGAGATGCAGTCCGAAGGTGGTGCTTCCGGAGCTGTGCACGGTGCTTTGGCCGCGGGGGCTTTGACAACAACTTTTACAGCCTCACAGGGGCTGTTATTGATGATTCCCAATATGTATAAAATTGCCGGAGAACTGCTGCCTACTGTCTTTCATGTATCAGCCCGTTCTTTAGCCTGTCAGGCACTTTCGATTTTCGGTGACCACTCGGACGTGATGGCTTGTCGCCAGACCGGTTTTGCCTTTGTTTGTGCCTGCAACATTCAGGAAATTATGGATTTAGCCATTATCTCTCAACAGGCTACGCTGGCTTCACGAGTGCCTTTCCTGAATTTCTTTGATGGATTTAGAAGCAGTCACGAGGTTCAGAAGGTCGAGGAAATAACTTTTGATGATATGCGGTCTATGATTGACGATGAATTTATCGCCCAAAACAGGGCAAGAGCACTCTCACCGGATAGACCTGTTATTTCAGGAACCGCCCAAAATCCTGACGTTTACTTTCAGGGCAGAGAGACGGTCAATAAATATTATTTAGCTACACCGCGGATTGTTCAGGATACGATGGACAAATTTGCAAAGCTGGTTGGTCGAAGTTATCATTTGTTTGATTATGTCGGCGCCGATGATGCCGAGAAAATCATCGTAGTTATGGGCACCGGGGCCGACACTGCTCACGAGACCGTTGAGTTTCTAACTGCTAAAGGTCAGAAAGTCGGAGTAGTGAAGGTTCGTCTTTTCAGGCCGTTCAGCACTAAACATTTTATTGATGTCTTGCCGAAAACCGTGAAGAAAATCGCGGTTTTAGACAGGACCAAGGAACCCGGCGCCCTTGGCGAACCGCTCTATCTCGACATTCGCACCGCTGTCGGCGAGGCAATGGCCGAGGGCAACGCTCCTTTTGATAAATATCCGCTGATTGTTGGCGGCAGATATGGACTCAGCTCAAAGGAGTTTACGCCGGCTATGGTAAAAGCTGTTTTTGATAATCTTGATGCTGCTGAGCCAAAGAACGGCTTTACGATCGGAATTATTGACGATGTTACTAATACCAGTCTTGATGTTGATCAATCATTCGAGATTACGGGGCAGGAGGTTTATTCAGCTATGTTTTATGGCCTCGGTTCCGATGGTACCGTAGGTGCCAACAAAAACTCCATCAAAATCATTGGCGAGCAGACAGACAATTATGCTCAGGGCTATTTTGTATACGACTCGAAAAAGGCCGGCGCTGTTACCATATCACATCTGCGTTTCGGCAGGCAGCTTCTTCGAAGGCCTTATCTTGTGACTAAAGCCGACTTTGTCGCCTGTCATAACCCCAGCTTTTTAGAAAAATATGATATGCTGTCAACAGCCAAAGACGGTGCTACATTCCTGTTAACCAGTAGTCACGGCAAAGACGAAGTTTGGGATACTCTCCCGCAGGAAGTGCAAAAGCAGTTGATCGACAAGAAAATGAAGTTCTATGTTATCGATGCGATTTCACTTGCCGTCGAACTTGGCTTAGGGGCGAGAATCAACATGATTATGCAGACCGCTTTTTTCAAAATCAGCGGTATTATCCCGATTGATAAATCCGTCAAGGCAATCAAGGACGCGATCAAAAAGACCTATGGGAAGAAAGGTGATAAGGTTGTTGAAATGAACTACTCGGCCGTTGATGGCGCTCTTGACAGGATTTATCAGGTTAGGGTTACGGACAAAGTTACAAGCAAAATAAAGATGCCGCCTGTTGTGCCGGATGATGCCCCTGATTTTGTGAAAGAAGTTACCGCCGAGATTATGGCTCGTCGGGGCGACAATTTGCCTGTGAGCAAAATGCCGGTCGACGGCAAGTTCCCCACTGGTACAACCCAGTATGAAAAGCGCAATATCGCGGTAAATATACCGGGTTGGGAGCCGGATGTTTGTATTCAGTGTGGCAGGTGTTCTCTGCTTTGTCCGCACGCAGCCATAAGGATAAAGGCTTATGACCAAAAGTACCTTAAAGATGCTCCTGCAACTTTCAAAAGCGCCGACGCCAAAGGCAAGGATTTTGCCGGTATGAAGTTCACCGTTCAGGTCGCTCCGGAAGACTGTACCGGCTGTGGGGCTTGTGTGCTCGCTTGCCCGGGCTTGGAAAAAGACGAAAATAAACAGCCCACAGGCCGAAAGGCAATCAATATGGTCACCCAGGAGCCGATTCGCAACGCCGAAAGAAAGAATTATAAGTACTTCCTGTTGATTCCCAACACCGATGGCAAGCTCTTCAAAACCAATACCGTCAAGGGCAGCCAGTTGATTCAGCCTTTGTTTGAGTATTCCGGTGCCTGTGCCGGCTGTGGAGAAACCGCTTATGTAAAGCTCTTGACCCAACTCTTTGGCGACAGGGCTTTGATTGGTAATGCGACGGGTTGTTCATCGATTTACGGCGGCAATCTGCCGACCACGCCTTATAGAAAAAGGGCCGACGGCAGGGGCCCGACCTGGAGCAATAGTCTTTTTGAAGACAATGCAGAATTTGCTATGGGTATGCGACTGACAATTAACAAGTTCAAAGCCTATGCCCTTGAGTTACTGGATAAGGTTGCAAAAGCCGGCTGCGTTGATGTCGGCTTGGCCGGGGAAATCCGAGCTGCTGTATTGGCTAATGACCCGGCCCAGGCTGCTATTGAAGCGCAAAGGGTTCACGTGGATAAACTAAAAGGCCAGTGCAGCAAGAGCAAATGCCCCGATTGCACACAGCTATTGACCGTTGCCGATTATCTTGTACGAAAATCTGTCTGGGCCCTTGGTGGTGACGGATGGGCTTATGATATAGGGTATGGTGGTCTGGATCATGTTCTGGCCTGTGGCAATGATGTTAATGTTCTTGTCCTGGATACCGAGGTCTATTCAAATACCGGCGGCCAGATGTCGAAATCCACACCAAGGGCGGCGGTCGCCAAATTTGCAGCAGCCGGAAAACCAAGCCCCAAAAAGGACCTCGGACTGCTGACTATGGTCTATGGCAATATTTATGTCGCCAAAGTGGCGATAGGCGCAAATACCAATCAAACAGTAAAGGCATTTGTAGAGGCCGAAAGCTATCCCGGACCTTCGCTTATAATTGCCTATTCACATTGTATCGCTCACGGCATCAATATGACCGCTGGCTATAAAGAGCAGAAAAAGGCTGTTGATTGCGGCCATTGGCCGTTATACAGGTTCGACCCCAGACTTAAAGAACAGGGCAAAAACTCGCTGCAGCTTGATTCAAAAAAGCCCACACTTGACTTTGAGGAATATATTTACGGTGAAAACCGTTATCGCTCACTGCAAAAATCAAAACCACAGGCCGCCGCCGAGTTGCTAAAGCTTGCAAGAAAAGATGCTACAGAAAGATATGCCCTGATGGAACAGCTTGCAAACTTGCCTTGTGGTTGCGATAAAACTAAATCGGAAGGTTAAAACAAACGATGAGGTGATGAAATGATTAATCGATTGTCTAACTTAGTGGCGTGTCTGCTGATTATAGTGATGCTCTTTGTTGTAGGCTGTAAGCGGGCAGAAAAAGCTGGAGTTGTTTCACCGTTGCCCTTGGAACACTCGAATTATGCTATCCCGGATTTTGCATCTGCTGCGTTTGAAGCGGCGGGGGGGCGTCAGGCCTGGACAAACACACAAACTTTTCAACTTGATTGTGTGGTTACTTTTTATAAGCAGGATGGCAGTTTTTACCTGACTGAGCATAAATACCGAATTGAACCATGGTCAAATTCTATCTGGATTTCAGCCTGTGAGCCCCAATACAAATTCGTTTGGCATTTATCGGATGAGCAGTTCAGCATATTTGAAGGTGCAGAGAGAGCCTCCACTTTGCCTTTTGCGCTGGATGCGCACCACTTTGCAGAAGCTGTACTGAATATCACAACAGCCCCGGCACGTTTTTTAGACCGTCCTTTTAAGTTTACCGAGGGACCTAATCCGGTAAAAATAGAAGGCAGGTGGTATCATCCGATTGAGCGGAATAGAATACTTGTTTCTGACCTCTCGTATTGGACTAAAGTGGTTTTCTACCAGGACAGGGATACTTCGTTAGTCGATATGGTTTGGTTCGCTGCTGCTGGTGAAGAAAAGTTTCTAATGGTTCGCGGCTATGACTATGACAAAGCCAAGAAGCAGGGCGTTTCGGTTCCTGCCAAGATAGAGATATTTGAAACTGATGCCGCCGCTCGTCTGCAGCAGCGCCTGGTTAAAATAGACCTTAAGTAGACGTGTTGTAGTATCTTCGAGGCAAACTAATCAGGTATCATTTTCAATAAAAAAGCTCAGATGTTTTGTGATACATCTGAGCTTTTAAATTATTCTCAGTGCAATCTATCTATACAGAACCTCGGCGCCTTTACCTTGCGCTATCAGGGAGGTATATGAATCAAGTTCCTTCTGGGTGGCCGGGTCGGTAAGGTCTATGGTTTTTTGGCGCTCAGCAGACAGGTATGCGGCCTGGCAAAGTTTGGTTATTTCAAGGCCGTACTCCCAGTTCAAAAAAGCGTCTTTGCCGGCCAGAAATGCTTTTCGCACATCTATAAATTCATCGACATAACCGAAAAGGTCGGCCTCATTAGGCTGTACAGGCAGCAGACCTCGTGTGGCGGTTGCCTTTTCGAGGGCTTTTTCAGCATCGGCAACAGCAGCAGCGGCCACATCGCCGATAAACACTTCAAGTGGTGATTTAAGCGAGTTGATTTCAAAAGCATAACCCGGCCCCATACCGTCCATATATATTCTCAATCCCTGCTTGTCATACATCCAGGAATTCGTAAACTGGGCCTTGACCATCTGTCCGGTTTCCGGGTTGCGGAATGTAACGATGCCGGTGCAGAAGTCCTCCGCCGGTGTTTTACTGTAATCAACTCCCATATTATCAAGAAGTTGCTTACGGTAGGCTGGCTGGCCCCATTTCAATAAAGCTGTCTCTGCGTTGATTGAGACCGGCTCAAGGAACCTGACATCTTTACCGATTGGTGTAAGCACAAACCAGCTTACCGCTATACTGTGACAGGCAAGGTCGGAAAGTGCCCCGCCGCCTTGTTGGGTCGGGTCCCAGAACCAGCCTTTGTGTGGGCCTGCATGCTCCTCAGAACAGCGCGCAATGGCGAGAGGCCCCATTATTTTTTGCTGTGGAGCGATTTGGGTCAGGGCGTTTCTGATACATTTCATATGAAGCTGGTTTTCGATATATGCTGTAGGCAGGTTGACCTCTTTTGCTAAAGACACAAGTTTTTTCGCCTCGGCAACGGTTCGACCGAGAGGTTTTTCACAGATAATACCTTTCAGTGGGGCACCCGCCTTGACTGCTTCGACAATTTGCTCGGCATGTTCGACGCGAACAAAGTTCGGTGCCAGTATCGCCACCATATCGCAGTTATTGCAAAGTTCAGACACTGTAGGATAAATCTTGCAGTCGCCAAGCCCGTTCTCTTTTGCGAAGCTGGCTACTTCTTCGGCACCACCACGTTTATAGATACCCGCAAGCTCAATGCCGCGAACTTGAGTTAGTGCGATAGCGTGAAACTTAGCGACAAATCCGGCCCCGATAAAACCTAATTTGAGCGTTTGCATATTGTTGTGTCTCCTTTCTTTTCAATGAAGTTTTTTATCTATTACAAAAAACTGCGAGCGAGAGGACTCGAACCTCCACAGGCCTAAAAGCCCACCAGGACCTAAACCTGGCGCGTCTGCCAATTCCGCCACGCTCGCAAAATGTTCAGTTTCAGGTCACTTTAAAATCACCACTCAAAACTACTTTCCACTTTTCTCTTTCGACTCTGATATTTTCTCGATTCGTTTCTCCGCCTTTTCAAGTATTTCCCTGCAGTGCTTAATCAAAGCCATTCCTCTTTCATATTGCTCCAGGCTGTCCTGCAGCGGCGTTTCACCGCTTTCTATCTTATGGACAATCTCGGTAAGTTCCTTGATAGCTCCTTCAAAGCTTGGTTTGCTGGTATCTTTTTTTTCTTTTGCCATAATGTTTTCCTAACGCCTCAATCTTTCATTCTGCTTGATTTTTACTTCACTTTCAATCAAATTTTTCTCCGCAAGCTCGGTTACCATCATATCTCCGATTGCAATGTCCTCTGATTTAGCAACAACTTTGCCTGTTTTTTTATTGGTGGTAATGCTGTAACCACGCTGTAAAACAGATTTTGGGTCAAGTCCCGCCAGCCGATTCATCTGGGCTGTAAGCTGAATCTGATGTCTGTTTATAACTGTCTTTATCGCCGCCTTTGCCTGATTCTGCAGGTTATTCAAACCAACCGTTTTTTTTCCCAAAATCCGATGCGGCTCGATACTTACAATCAGTTTGTAGCTCTCGTGCAGTTGGGCATGTTTCCCAGCCTGTACCTGTTTTATCAGCCCTGAAAGCAGGCTCAAGAACTCATCCAATTGTTGCTCTCTGTTGCGAACGCACAACATCGGCCTCTTAAATATAGAACTGGCCATGACTGTTTTCAGGTTTTGCCTTGCCAGTTCTAAAATCGCTTCGATTTTGCCTTCCAGCCTGCTTTTAATACCTGTCAGATTCTCAAGGATTTCCTGCATATCCGGTACTGCGATGACGCCCGCCTTTGTCGGAGTCGAGGCCCTTGCGTCGGCCACCAAATCTGCTATTGTCGTATCGTATTCATGCCCGACCGCACTTATAACAGGTATTGCAGAATTAAATATCGCCCTGGCCAAAACCTCTTCATTGAACGTCCACAAATCCTCCCGGGATCCTCCACCCCTGCCCACAATCAGAATATCAAGTTTGAGTTTTTTATTTTGTCTATTCACCTCGTCGATAGCCGCCCCTATCTTCTCTGCCGCCCCTTCACCCTGAACCGGCACCGGATAGAGAAACAATTTTGCGCAAGGCCAGCGATTATGAATACTGTTTTTTATGTCGCCCACCGCCGCCCCGGATTCGCTGGTTACTATCCCGATTCTTTCAGGATAAGCCGGCAATGTTTTCTTATGACTCTGGTCGAAAAGTCCTTGCGCCCCAAGCCGCTCGACCATTTGCTCAAATGCCATCTGCAGGTCTCCCAGACCTGCCGGCACAAGCCTGTCAACTATGAACTGGTATTTGCCGTGCGGTACATAAACTTCGATAAACCCCATCCCCAGAACTTCCTGACCGTTTTCCGGCTCGAATTTTAACCTCCGCAGGCTGCTTTTCCACATAACACAGGGAATTTTTGAAACTTTGTCTTTCAGGGAAAAGTAGCGGTGTCCGCTCTGATGCGGCCTAAAGTCCGTTATCTCGCCTCGAATTGTCAAGCGCCCCGGCAGATTATTTTCCAGAACACCTTTGATAAGCGAGTTAATCTGGCTGACCGAATATATTCTGTTATTGTCTTTTCGCATTGTAAAGGCCAATTATACGCCTCCGGTATAATTTATCAATCTCAATACGATAATTGATGTGGCCCTGAACTTCACAATCGAGTAGGCGGGGCTTGACAACGCCAGAGTCTCGAACCGCTGGGTTTGAAATTGGGTTTGATTGGGTTTGTTTTAGCGGAGGGAGAAGGTGTGTTTTATGTTCATAATAGTTTGTCATGACAGGGCTTAAGAGCATTTCAGTATTTAGAAAATTGGGTTTGTTTTGCATAAAAAGGTCTGATTTGTAGAGCCTTCTTTACAAATGTAGAGCGGTGGATATTTGGGCAAGTTGGCGAGGAATTCAGCTTCTGTAGTCATTATAAGAGCCTCCTGATACCAAGGATATAAATGCCTATGGCACGGGTACCTAATGGCATAAATTTACTTTTTTTTGAGGGGGTTTAAAAAAACAACCCCCTCCATAATTAGAGGATTTTGCGCATTTGATTGAAAATCAGTGCAATTTGAAAGGGAACAAAATTTGTAAGTCCTTATATAAAAAGAAGTTAAAAATTTTCAAAAAACCGTTTTTGCTTTTGCTTACATGCGCATTTGATTCGAATTTGCTTAATCAGGGAAGAAAAGAAAGAAGAAATTTTGGGTTTTTGTTTTTGAAACGCGAATACTTGGGGCACAGGGAGCAGACTAAAAAAAAACCTAACTTTGAGAAATTAACTCTTAAATACTTTCTTCGAACCGGTGACGTCAAAGCGTTTAAACTCCCCTGGACACTATTTTATCGGACATTGCATCGCAGAAGAAAAAACAATCCCCCAAATAGGGCCGTTTGCCTCGGAACTCTGACAATTTACTTGATTTTTGTATCCTTATCTGGTATATTAGAAACATGGAAAGATGGTGTAGGGGGTGGGTTCCTGACCGCCTCTGTATGGCCGTTGTCATACTAAAATGTAGATTTATTGTAATGTTCTTGTATTCGTAAACAGGACCAATTGCAGGCAAAATTTGGGGAAAATGTGAATGAACCCCTGGCTTGAAACTGTAGGAGTTATTTTGGTGGCCGTTTCGGGCGGTGTACTTGGCCGGCTCTTTTCAACTTCTCGAAAGTCGCGCTGGGTGTGGGGATATATTGTACCGCTTTTACTCATTGCCATCCTCGCACTTGCAAGATGCGGCAATTCATTATGTTTTGTGCCGCCATTTTCCTGGGTAGCAGCCGGACGGGTCAAATTTGTCATCTTATCTTTGTCTGTTACAATGGGCCTGATGGCACCCATGTCGCGTCTTCCCTATAAATGTGAGAAAATCCTGATTTCTATTTTAATGGTTGCGGTGGTAATCTGGTTTTCAATTTTACCCTTTCTCGTTCCGGCTTTAATTAAGGACCAACTCTCAAACCTTAAAACTGACATTAGTTCTGATGGTATTTGTTTTCAGACAAAAAATTACACCTGTGGACCGGCTGCAGCCGTTACCGTACTGAGAAAATTAGGATTACCTGCACAGGAGGGTGAAATCGCAGTACTTTCCCACACAAGTCCTGTTACAGGAACTCTTCCACGATGTCTTTACGCGGCGCTTAAAAGCCGTTACAGCGATGACGGACTCAAATGTCAGTACCGAAGCTTTGATTCAGTTGGACAGTTAAAACAGGCCGGGCTTACATTGGTTGTGGTAAAGGATGCATTTCTCAGAGACCACTGTGTTGCGGTACTTGCTGTATCGGACAAAATGGTGCTTATGGCAGACCCAGTTACAGGAAGGAAGGTGATGTCGCCTGAGCAGTTCGAAAAAATCTGGCGTTTTTCAGGCATTGTCCTAAAACGCGATACTGCACAGAGCATCTAATCCTGATTTGCCGGTAATTAATTAGCTAACTCCCACCATTTTCTACGAGTGATTTCTTGTGTCAAAATGGCCCAAAAAAAGTAAAAAAATTGTAATATTTTTAAAAAACAGACACCTATAACTCCCTGTGAATACAGGAGTTACACCATACCTGTACTTTTTTAAAGTAAATTTCTGACTTCCGGCAAATTTTTATTGACAATAAGATGGGTAATTTGGTATAAGTGAATTTAGTGAAGACTGGGAAACTTGGGTTGAGTATGTTATTTCCTTGATTTCCAGCAAGAAGAAGAAGGAGGAGAAGGTGATGGTAACAACCGAACGAGTATTCTGCCAAGTTTCATTTCGGGTTTCTCCCTTTTCCTTGTAGGAATTTCTTATCTATAGAAGCTGTTTTGTGAGGTGCAAAAGTTGCAGGAACGGCTTTGGCACGTTGTTTGAAATATTGGTGTGAAGGCAGTTTATCTTATGTCTTGGTTTGGGCTTTTG